>JAUVQU010000169.1 GCA_030597965.1 Cellvibrionaceae bacterium | reverse complement strand
TGGAAATGGGATGCACCCCCAGCAAGCTATAACGCCATCAATAAATCCCAACGAGTGGCGATCATTGCCAGTGATGCAGACAAGGAAGCGGCATGAATCAGATTTGGCCCCTTCCCGGCGGCGTTCACCCCGAAGAAAACAAAGCACAGTCCATGCAATTACCACTGGGCGAAATTTCTCTACCCAGTGAAATGGTTTACCCTCTCAACCAGCATATTGGCGCACCCGCGAAAGCTATTGTGGCCGTTGGTGAGCAGGTATTGACCGGTCAATTAATCGCCACTGCCAGAGGCATGATCAGCGCCAACATTCATGCCTCGACCTCGGGCACTGTCAGCGCCATTGAAAGTCGTCAACTGCCGCATCCCTCAGGCATGAACGGCCCGTGTATTGTGCTGACACCCGACGGTAAAGACGAAAGCATTGATTTCGAGCGCAATGAAAATTATTTAGAATTAGAACGCGATGAACTGCTAGAGAAAATTCGCAATGCCGGTATTACGGGGATGGGCGGCGCTGGCTTCCCTACTGCAGTAAAGCTGAATCCACGCGACGAGATCAGCACATTAATCATCAACGGTACCGAGTGCGAGCCCTACATCACCGCTGATGACATGCTGATGCAAACCCGCGCCGACGATCTCATCAAAGGCACACAATTGCTGGCACACCTTCTAGGCAATCCAGAGCGTGCACTTAAAAGAGTTGTCATCGGCATTGAAGACAACAAACCCGATGCGATTGCTGCCGTTAAAGCCGCCGCTAAAGAAACCAACGTTGAAGTTGCCACCTTTCCTACCCGCTACCCTTCCGGTGGTGAAAAGCAGCTTATTTATATTCTGACCGGTCAGGAAGTCCCTAGCGGACAACTGCCTGCCAGCATTGGTATTGTGTTGCAAAATGTCGGCACAACCGTGGCAGCACTGGAAGCTGTCCGCGATGGCAAGCCATTAATAGAGCGCATTACCACCGTGGTCGGTAAGTCCCTGGGCACCCAGCGCAATATCAGAGTGAAACTCGGCACACCCATTCAGCATGTATTAAAGGAACACGCGTTTAATGAGCGTGAAGCCAGCCGCTTAATTGTTGGTGGTCCCATGATGGGCTTTGCCTTAGAGCAGGACGCAGCCCCCGTCATTAAAAGTACCAACTGTATTCTAGCGCCGAGCAAACAAGAACTACCTGATCCGCCACCGGCACAAGCCTGTATTCGCTGTGGTATGTGCGCCGAGGCCTGTCCCGCCAGCTTGCTACCCCAGCAAATGTACTGGTACACCATGGCGGAAGATTACGACAAACTCGAAGCCCACAACATTCGTGACTGTATTGAATGCGGTGCCTGCTCATTTGTCTGCCCAAGCAACATTCCCTTGGTGCAATACTACCGTGCCGCTAAAGGCACAATGCGCCAAATCGCTATCGACAAAGAAAAATCCGATCGTTCCCGTCAGCGTTTCGAGTTTCGCCAGGAGCGTATGGCCAAGGCTGAACTCGAGAAAGAAGCTAAACGTGCAGCCCGTAAGTTAGCGGCAGAAGCCGCGAAAAAGAAAATGGCCGAAGCTAAAGCCTCCGCTATCGACGCAACGGATAGTGATGATCCCGCAGCCGCCGCTGTGGCTCGCGCCAAAGCCAAACAGCTTTCACCGGAAGAACAGAAAGGCAAATTAGAGCGCGCATTGAGTAGCGCACAATCTCGTTTAGAGAAAGCCCAAGCTCGCCTCGCCGAAGCGGATGAAGAAAGAAAACCGCAACTTGAATCCAAGTTGAAACAAGCTGAACTCAAAGTGCAGGAATCCCTGAAGAAGTTAAAAGACTTGGATTTAAACGGCGACAACACTGCAACATCCAATAATACGGTTGAGACGAACGAAGTAGATCCGAACGATCCTGTTGCCGTAGCCATCGCACGCGCCAAAGCCAAAATGAACATGGATCCACGCGAAAAGCTTGAAGCCAACATTGAATCTTTGAAAAAGCGTCTAGGAACAGCAGAAGAAAAACTCGCCGTCGCACAAGCTGAAGGCAGTGACACTGCCGCCGCACTGCAAACCGGCCTGGAAAAGATCAAAGGGAAAATAACTACCGTAGAGCTGGAGTTGGCGGCTTTACCACAGAATTCCGCAAAACCAGAGACAGCTCCTATAGAGCAGGACGCTGCCAGCGTTGCCATTGAGAGAGCCAAAGCTAAGGCCGCCGCCTCGGCCAGCATGTCGCCAGAAGAAAAAATGCGCGAACAAGTAGCCTCCATGGAAAAACGTTTAGAGAAAGCCAAAGAGCGTTTAAAAAAGGCCGAGACCGAAGACGACAAAAACGTTGAAGCCTTCCGCTCTGCCACACAGAAATTAGAAGACAAACTTGCCGCTGCCCGTGGCGAGTTAGAAGCACTGAATTAAAGAAGAGAAGCCTGCATGGCCTTTATGAAAATAACATCACCTCATGCTCATTCCCCCGGCAACACCGGTGATGTGATGAAGCAAGTTATCCTGGCCTGCATTCCAGGCCTGGTGATCCTGAGCTATTTCTTTGGCCCCGGAACATTAATCAATGTGGTCATGGCCAGCTTCACCGCCGTGGTATGTGAAGCCGCGGTACTTAAACTGCGTAATCGCCCTATAGAATTTTACATAAAGGACTACAGTGCCGTACTCACAGGCGTACTGCTAGGCTTAGCTCTCCCTCCTTATTGCCCCTGGTGGATTGTCGCGATCGGCTCGGCCTCTGCCATCATTCTTGCTAAACAGCTGTATGGCGGTATGGGCTACAACCCGTTCAACCCCGCGATGGTAGGTTACGTTATTTTACTGATTTCTTTCCCGGTAGAAATGACTCAGTGGGCTCCGCCGCGCCCACTGCTAGAAGGCGGACAAGCGTTAATGGGGCCAATGGCTGCCCTCCAACAAATATGGCTTGGTGTGTCAGTGGATGGCTATACCGCCGCAACCCCACTCGATGTTTTCAAGCAAAATGAAGGTAAATTATTACTGGAAAACATGTACCGTGAAGCGCCTATATTCAGCAATGGCAGCTGGGCGGGTGCCGGTTTTGAATGGGCCAATCTTGGTTTCTTAGCGGGCGGCGGCTACCTGCTTTATAAAAAGATTTTTACCTGGCACACCCCTGTCAGCATGCTCGCGACCATTGTTATCATGTCTTTCATTTTTTATGACGGAGGCAGTTCCAACAGCGGTGGTTCAGCAACCTTCCACCTTTTCAGTGGTGCCACCATGTTAGGGGCCTTCTTCATTGCTACCGACCCTGTATCCTCAGCGGTTAGCACACGAGGCCGCTTGGTTTATGGTGCAGGCATTGGTTTACTGATTTACCTGATTCGTGTCTGGGGTAACTACCCCGACGCAGTAGCCTTCGCCGTGTTGTTAATGAATTTCGCCGCTCCTTTTATTGACCATTACACACTGCCACGTACCTACGGCCACGAACAAAGTCGTCGTGCCACGGAGAAGCAGGAATGAGCATACTCGGAATATCAATTACCAAAAACAGCTTAGCACTCGGTGCTTTTGCATTAGTGACCGCAGCCATACTGGCAGGAACTAAAGCAGGCACACAAGAGCGCATCGAAGCAGCTGAACGCATTGCTGCTCAAAAGGCGTTACTTGAAATCATCCCGCGTGAACGTCACAACAATGACATGCTACTTGATACCCTGACAATTGATCAGGCGCATTGGGAGGCACTCGGTCTCAAATCCGGTGGCGATATCAATATCGCCCGCCAAGACGGAAAAGCGGTGGCTATTATTGTGCCCGTAATTGCACCCGACGGTTACAGCGGCAGTATAAAACTAATTGTTGGAATTAATTTCGATGGCACTATCGCGGGTGTACGAGCCCTCAGTCACAATGAAACACCGGGTCTCGGTGATAAAGTAGACCTCAAAAAAAGTGACTGGATACTGGGCTTTAATCAGCGTTCGCTGAAAAATCCAGCGCCGGAACAGTGGGCTGTTAAAAAAGATGGCGGTGTATTTGATCAGTTCACTGGCGCCACGATTACACCCCGCGCCGTCGTTAACAAAGTAAAAGATGCGCTCATCTATTACAAGAAGGCCAAACCTCTGGGTGAAGCGAATCTGCCAGACAAAGCCAACGCTGAAACAGAAATAACGGGAGAGAAACAATGAGCGACAACAGCACTCCCTACAACGAAATTACCGCCAACGGATTGTGGAAAAACAACCCCGCCCTAGTACAACTACTCGGTCTTTGCCCTCTGCTCGCAGTAAGTGCCAGCGTCGTCAACGCACTGGGACTGGGACTGGCAACTATTTTGGTTTTAGTCGGCTCAAATATTGCAGTATCCCTGATTCGCAAAGCCGTTTCCGACGCCGTACGCCTGCCAGTGTTCGTGATGATCATCGCCTCGTTCACCACCTGTACAGAATTGTTAATGAAGGCCTACACCTTCGAGCTGTATCAAATTCTGGGAATTTTCATTCCCTTAATCGTAACCAACTGCGCCATCCTTGGCCGCGCCGATGCCTTTGCCAGCAAGAATGATGTCCTGCCTTCAGCCTTAGATGGATTTATGATGGGGCTGGGTTTTACTCTGGTACTGATTACCGTTGGGTCCATTCGTGAAGTGATTGGCCACGGGACTTTGTTTGCCGATATGCACCTGCTGCTCGGCGACATAGCCAGCGGCTGGACATTAAATATCATGGGGGAGGATTACCCCGGTATGTTGGTGGCTGTTTTACCTCCCGGTGCATTTATAGTCGTAGGCTTTTTGATCGCGTTAAAACATGTAATCGACAAAAAACTGGAAGAAAAAGTAAAAGCAAAAGCCGCGCCGGTAGTGAAAGGCAGCAAGCGGGTAAGGACTACCGGAACCATTACTTAAGTATCGGCATCCACTAGAAGCCCAGCATTTAACTATTTTTTTGGAAAAGTTATGACTCAAAAGGATACTCACTCTAAAACCATCGGCTATCTACTGTGGCTTTTCGGTTTTCTCGGCGCACACCGTTTCTATTACGGCAAACAAGTCACCGGTGTTATCTGGTTCTGTACTTTGGGTTTATTTTTTATCGGCTGGATTATTGATTTATTTCTGATCCCATCTATGGATAAAGAGGCGGACAACCGCTTCACAGAAGGTCGTATTAACTACAATCTGACTTGGATTCTTCTGACCTTTTTGGGTGCCTTCGGTATTCATCGTTTTTATCAGGGGAAAATTTTTACCGGCTTACTTTACCTCGTGACAGTAGGACTTTGCGGCATCGGGGTACTCTACGATTTCTTTACTCTCAACGAGCAAATCTCTGAAATTAAT
>JAUVQU010000106.1 GCA_030597965.1 Cellvibrionaceae bacterium | reverse complement strand
GTGGTTTACGGCGAACCTCGCAGTTATGGAGTGACCTTAAACTACAACTATTAAACTGGTATCTAACCTAGGTGAGGCAAGCATAGGTAAGCTTGTCTTGCTTATAAATAACCTCTCTAATATAAAGGCCGCATTAGCGGTCTTTTTTGTGCCTGAAATTAGTGTTAGGTTTTTTATAGGGACTGCCTCAAGGTGAATTGCCACATTGTGGCAAGAGAGGACGCTCTGGAGTGCGTAAGCGAGCTCGACCTCAAACTCAAACTGGAGTCTGGTTGTGCTGAAATATTTTCGCCAGCCTGGCACCAAAAGTAGGCCCTGCAGGTGAACAGAGGCAGAAGCTATGTATAAACTGTGTTTTTTTGTTCCGGAAGAAGCCTTAGAAACAGTGAAGTCGGCCTGCTTTGAAGCCGGTGCTGGTAAAATGGGCGACTATGATTCCTGTTGTTGGCAGGTGTTGGGGGAAGGGCAGTTTCGCCCTATGGATGGCAGTCGCCCCTATATTGGTCAGCAAGGACAGTTGGAAGCGGTGGCAGAGTACCGGGTAGAAATGGTGTGTACCGATGAACATATTCACGGCGCAGTGGCGGCGCTTAAGCTGGCTCATCCTTATGAAGAGCCAGCTTATGATGTGTGGCGTTTAGAGGCGTTCTGATTTTTACATTAAAGACCTGTTAATAAAACTGTACCGGCGCGCCATCCTTACCAAAAGCCATAAAATTCGATAGATTGCCGCCGCTTTCTACGGTTTGAACCATCATCTTAAGTGGCTGTGTCGCTTCATCGGAGCTCGGCATTACGCCATTTCTACCTGAAAGCCCAGCGACTAATACAATTTGCCAGTCTTGTTCCATCTGTTCGGATTCTGCTACTAAATCGGAAAAACTACCCAATTCATCCAGCGGTTTATCAACACACATGACGGCTTGTAGTGCGCCACCCTGACCGGAATGAAAGCGAATAGATTCATCACCCTTATGGTCTTTGGGTAAAGATGCCTTTAGAAAAACGAACAGTAAGCGTTGTGGCTCTGGCTGTCCTTTAGCGGCTAATAACAGGGTTTCGTAGTTGGTAATATTGATTTTGAGTGTTCCTTTTGACTGGTTGGCTCTCGTAGCTATTTAGTAGCAACTTAGGGGCTACTAAATAGGAGTAACTAAGATTAATTGGGGGTAATGATACTTTATCCTTAAGCACCATGGGCTTTCCTTCTAAAATTGATTTTACAGCACTTGATTCCCATCAAGTTTATCCCTGTATTTTGATAATTAAACCACACTGCATTGGCCATTTTTAATAAAAACGATTATTATTTGAGATTCTTTCTCATTAGGCTTTTAGAAATCACCGAAATGACATCGCAAAATCACGGTTTACATGAATTAGCAGTCAATACAGTCTCCCAAATTGTGTCGATTGACACTGAAAATAAGGAGCTGGCCAGCCGCTTGTTGTCTCTTGGTTTATACCCGGGAGCCTCCGTGGAGGTGTTGCGTGCCGCGCCAATGGGCGATCCGTTACAGGTAAGGTGCGGCGCTACTTTAATCAGTATTCGCTTGCGGGAAGCCCAATATATTACTGTAGGTGCAGCCCAGTGACTGATACCTGCATCGCGTTGATTGGTAACCCCAACAGCGGTAAAACCACACTGTTTAACGTGTTGACGGGAACTCACCAAAAGGTCGGTAACTGGCCTGGTGTGACAGTTGAAAAGAAAACGGGCCGTATTAATTTGGGTGATGAGTTCGCTGAATTGGTGGATTTGCCCGGTATCTACTCCCTTGAACAGGAATATCAGGGTTTTGATGAGCAGATTGCCCGCAACTATTTAGAAACAGCGCACATTGATCTTGTCATTAATATTGTTGATTGCAGTAACCTCCAGCGTAATTTGGTGTTAACAGAACAATTAATCGAGCTGAAAAAGACGATGATTGTTGTGCTGAACATGGTGGACGTGGCTGAGCAGCAGGGTATTGAGGTTGATGCTGGAGAGCTTGAGCAGCGTTTGGGTATCCCCGTAGTGAAGGCCGTGGCTTCGCAGAAGCGGGGCATTGATCACCTTCGCGGACACATTGCCCAGCAGTTAGACCCCTTTACGCGCCAGCAAGCGACGGCAGAGAAGCTTGATGTAGACAACCTGGATGGCAATGAAAAGATTATTCAGCGTTACCGTCAGGTAGAGGCTCTAACCGACGGAGTGGTAAAGGTTGATCTGGCGATTTCGCCACTGACAGACAAAGTTGATCGCTGGGTGCTGAACCGTTGGTTGGGTATCCCAGTTTTCCTTATGATGATGTACCTGTTGTTTACGTTAGCGATTAACGTGGGTGCAATTTTTATCGATTTTTTCGACATCCTGTTTAACGCCGTGTTTGTTGAAACTGTCGCCTGGCTACTTTCTTTAGTGTCCGCCCCCGACTGGTTGATCACATTGATCGCCAACGGTGTGGGCGGCGGCATTACGTTGGTATCCACCTTTGTTCCGGTTATCGCCTGTTTGTATCTCGGTTTATCCATTCTTGAAGATTCCGGCTACATGTCGCGTGCGGCGTTTGTGGTCGACCGTTTCATGGCGGGTATTGGCTTGCCGGGCAATGCGTTTGTGCCGCTGATCGTTGGCTTTGGTTGTAATGTACCAGCGGTGATGGCGGCCAGAAGTTTGGGGCGTGAAAGCGATCGTCTGATGACGATCGCCATGGCACCGTTTATGTCCTGTGGCGCGCGCCTTACTGTGTATACCTTATTCGCGGCGGCGTTTTTCCCTGAACAGGGACAAAACATTGTATTCGCACTCTACCTGATGGGTATTGTGGTGGCGGTATTAACGGGCTTCATCTTTCGCAAGCAGTTATTCGCCAAAGAAAATACACCGTCTTTGCAGGAGATGCCTGCTTACCATAAGCCGGTATTGCGCAATATTGTGATGACCACTTGGCTGCGACTGAAAGGCTTTATCGTAAGAGCCGGTAAAGCCATTGTGGCGGTGGTTGTGGTGTTGAGCTTCCTTAACTCAATTGGTACTGATGGCAGTTACGGTAATGAAGATTCCAGTGGCTCTGTGTTGAGTGCTATTGGTAAGACCATAACGCCAGCCTTTGAACCTATTGGTGTGGCGGAAGATAACTGGCCTGCGACGGTTGGTCTATTTACCGGTATGTTCGCTAAAGAGGCGATCGTAGGTACGCTGGATGCGCTCTATGTTGAAAGCGACGGTGTCGATGATGAAGAGGGTGCCCCTGATCTTTTAGGCGCTGTGGCTGAGGCTGTTGGCTCTGTAGTGGATGCTACGGCCGATCTTGGCGCGGCATTGACTAACCCGCTGGGTATTGTCATTGGTGACATCAGTGATGAGTCGCTGATAGCTGAAGAGCAAGATGTTCAGCAAGGTACGCTCAGCAGCATGCAAATTTTGTTTGGCTCCTCATTGGCGGCGTTCACTTACCTGGTGTTTATTCTTCTTTATGCCCCGTGTGTGGCAGTGGTGGGCGCTATGGTGCGGGAATCTGGCTGGCGCTATGCAGGGCTGGTGTTTCTGTGGTCAACCACGGTGGCCTATTATGTGGCTGGGGTTATCTATCAATTGGGGAGCTTCGCGCAGCAACCAACCTATGCTTTAACCTTTATTGCGGCAGCGACGGCGATCATGGCGTTGTTTATTGTTAATCTTAAAAAATTGGGCCGAAAAGCGATTCAAGAAGGGCTAATCCCTACGATCACAGTCGATTAAACCGCTCTTGAAGCGTTGCCTATTTTTTACGTTTTGCCTTTAGTCGCTCAATTTCTTGTTTGGCTATAGGCAGCAGTTGTTCTATTCCTTCCGTGCGCTTCCGCTTAGGTGCATACCCTAAATCCCGGCGCGCCTTGTCGCACTTAAAGCTGTGGCTGCGAATCACTTTTAAAATTTGCATGCGTGTGAGAGACGCCTCTTTATTCATCAGGCAAGAAATGGCTTCGACGATGAAGGCGACGGAGTACATCAATTTGCCGGGTAAGCGTCGAGTGGGGAAGGTTTCACCAAGCCCATCAGTTAAGGGCCGGAACCATTCCATGGCGTTCATCGGTTCTTCGTCGGTCACGTAATAGGCTTCACCACCAACGGTATGCGGTGCAGTGATTAAATGTTCTGCCAGTAGCATTTGTGCATCGACTAGATTGTCGATATGGGTGTTGTCGGTTTCGGCCGTGCCATCACCGATAAGAAAGCTAAAGCTGCCAGACGCTATTTGCTTCAAAATACTGGAGATCATAATGCCGCCGCTGCCCATACCTTCACCATCGGAGGCTAAGCCCCAGATACCACCGGGCCTTAGGGCGGCTACGCGCAGTCCAGTGTTACCATTGTCGGCCGCTAATAATGTTCGTTCAGCCAGCGCTTTAGTTTCGGTGTAAAGATCGATAGGGCGTGTAGCGAGGGGAATGGTTTCATCGCCCATGACCATTTCATGGTCGAAGCACACGTTGTTGGTACTGGTGGCTACTATACGTTGGACGCCTTTGTCCTTAGCGGCCTTGATGAGCTGAGAGGAGCCCCCAACGTTGACATCCAGTATGCGATGGCGGACATGGCTGCGGCAGAAGCCTAAGAGGCTGATAATGGCGGCGGTGTGAAAAACCGTATTTACCCCCTCACAGGCGTTAGCTATATCGTCGTATTGGCGGATATCGCCAGTAAAACTGGTGAGTTGCCCGTGTTCGACAGGGCAGGATTTAACATCAAAGCTGCGAACTTGATAACCCAGCTTTAGTAAGCGGTTTACAATGGCGCTGCCAAGGTAGCCTGCGCCGCCTGTAACTAAGCAAACTGGACCGATATTGATGTTTGTCATATAGCATTTAACCTTTGATATGGTTCTTATTTCGTTGGTTGGAGTTTATCTCACAGATCATTATTTGGCGCTACAGAGCTATCACTTATATGGGTTAAGCTTTACCAAAATTAATATTTATTGGCGCTGGTGGCTCTGGAAGTTAACTCTAGCAGCTATAATGGTTGACGCTGGCGGTTCTAGGTATATAATGCCCCCAGCTTGAAAGTACGTTTATATTTATGCAATACCATTTCGATCATCTGTGACTCGTCCTGATCTTCATAAGTAATAGCATCACATTCAGCCATATCGCCTTATAAAGGCTAAATTACTATTGAAAGAAAAGGTTACAATTATGTCTACAGTTACTGGTACAGTTAAGTGGTTCAACGAATCTAAAGGTTTTGGTTTCATCGAGCAGGAAAACGGCCCAGACGTTTTCGCTCACTTCAGCGCTATCCAAGGTAATGGTTTCAAGACCTTGGCTGAAGGCCAGCAGGTTGAATTCACTGTTACTCAGGGTCAGAAAGGTCCTCAGGCAGAGAACATCGTTGCTCTTTAATTTATTGAGCTAGGTCGCAAGACCAACGAGAAAAGGGTGCTACCGAAAGGTGCACCCTTTTTTAATGCCTCGTATTTAATAGTAATACATTTGATTTGTTCGCTGCCCGAATTGTGTGTAAATAAGCAACTGGATCTATTCCGGCTAAGTGATTGTTTTGGCCTGCAAAAAAGGCTGTTTTACATCCATTGACATCATTATATTTCTGCATATACTTGAGTCAGCTTGAAAGTACGCCTTTATATTTATGCACAAGATTTTGAAGTTCTAGATTAGTACTCATCCTGTATTCATAAGTAAATTGCATCACTTCCACAGCGTCATAGCCTCCACGGGTTTACACAAACAATGAATAATTAGGATAGTTACTATGTCTACAGTTACCGGTACAGTTAAGTGGTTCAACGAAGCTAAAGGTTTTGGTTTTATCGAGCAGGAAAGCGGTCCAGACGTTTTCGCTCACTTCAGCGCAATTACAGGTGATGGTTTCAAAACCTTGGCTGAAGGTCAGAAGGTTGAGTTCACTGTTACTCAGGGTCAGAAAGGTCCTCAGGCAGAGAACATCGTAGGTCTGTAATTTTTACAGTCTAGCGGAACAAAAAAGGCGTTGATGAGAATCAGCGCCTTTTTTAATACCTGCTTATTTCTGTAAGAGCTTATAACAGTAACTCTGTGTCAATGGAGTGATAGCGAGATGCGGCATTAATCAGTGAGTTGGCGGTGAGTGAGGGTACACCGTAAACCTCAGCGCTGACATTGCATTGCTCTCGGACTTCTTTTAGCAGCAAATCAAAGTCTCCATCGCCAGAGAGCAGCACTACCTTGTCGACTTCTGGTGCGGCTCTGAGTACATCAATGGCAATACCTACGTCCCAGTCGCCTTTTGCCGAACCATCACTGCGTTGAATATAGGGCTTTAATTTTATATTGAAGCCAATTTGCCGCAGCGCGCTTTGAAATCTCTGTTGCTGTTCGTCATTACGCTCAATGGCATAAGCGTTCGCTATAACGATATCGCCAGTGTCCTTTAAGCGCTTCCAAAGTTTACGGTAATTGAATTGGCGTCCATAGGCCTGGCGAGTGGTGTAGTAGATGTTTTGTACATCAACAAAAACAGCAATTTTAGTCACTGGTGTCTCGCTATGTTAAGGGGGGACAGAATATATGGTTGAGACACTACAGGGCTGTTGTTAAAGGGTAAAGTTAAAGGGTAAAGCTATGTGTATAAAAACCCTAGAGGATAGAAGTGTCCGGATACCATTGAGCCATTCTCGATCTGTATAATGTTCGAGGACTTTTACGTTTT
Source organism: Cellvibrionaceae bacterium (assembly GCA_030597965.1). Lineage (GTDB taxonomy): Bacteria > Pseudomonadota > Gammaproteobacteria > Pseudomonadales > Cellvibrionaceae > JAUVQU01. The sequence goes on along the minus strand of JAUVQU010000106.1, from coordinate 1,330 downwards.
ACGCATATAGGGCATAACCAGGGTTGATTCATGTCGGATAAATATTATATCGGTGCTGAAGAGTTACTTTCTGACTCTTTTCGCTTGGGTTTGGAAATTCATAAAAGCGGTTTTCGTCCAGACTTTATTGTCGGGGTATGGCGCGGCGGCACACCAGTAGGCATTGCTGTGCAAGAAGTCATGCATGTATGCGGTGTTAAGACTGACCATATTGCTATTCGCACTTCGAGCTACGAGGGTATTGGTCGCCGCGGTAAAGAAGTTCATGTGCATGGTCTGGATTACATTATTAATAACGCGAAAGCCGGTAGCTCTTTATTGATCGTTGATGATGTCTTCGACACGGGGCTCAGTATCAAAGCCGTTTTGGATGCGTTGAAAGAGAAGGGACAAGATTTCACACCGGAAGATATTCGTATCGCCACACCCTGGTATAAACCTGCGAATAACCAAACCGATTTTGTGCCACATTATTACTTGCATGAGACAGATCACTGGTTGGTATTCCCCCATGAACTGGATGGGCTTACTCGGCAGGAGTTGGTCGATAATAAGCCGGGTATTGCTGCATTGTATGAGGAGTTTGGGCTCTGATCAGTTTTTGATCATATCTAAGAGCTAAACAGGGCGAGTGCTGGTACAATGCGCGCCCTTAACGAATGGCTCCCATTGAGCTTTCACATTAGCTTTTCCACATTAAACAGTCTTTAGAGCAGCCACCCGTGAGCAAACAACCTTTTTCCGATTTAAATCTTCCCTCCGCCCAGGTAGAGAACCTTACTCAGCTTGGCTACAAACACATGACAGAGATTCAGTTGGAATCTCTACCCTTGGCGTTGGCCGGAAAAGACCTGATTGCGCAGGCGAAAACCGGTAGCGGTAAAACGGCGGCCTTTGCTTTGCCTCTGCTGAATAAATTGAACCCCCGTGACTTGGGAGCGCAGGCGCTGGTACTTTGCCCAACCCGAGAGTTGAGTACGCAGGTAGCCAATGAGATTCGTCGTTTGGCGCGCTACCAGCAAAACATTAAAGTAGTTACCCTGTGTGGTGGCCAGTCCATTGGCCCGCAGATTGGTTCTTTGGAGCACGGCGCTCATGTCATCGTGGGTACGCCGGGTCGCATTAAAGATCACCTGCGCAAAGAAACACTGGATATTTCCCGCGTTAATACCGTGGTATTGGATGAAGCGGATCGCATGCTGGATATGGGCTTTATTGATGATATGGAGTTGATCATCGAGCAAACGCCAGCAAAGCGTCAAACCTTATTGTTTTCAGCGACTTTCCCTAAAGATATTGAGAAGTTGAGCCAGCGTTTTCAGCGTTCGCC
>JAUVQU010000246.1 GCA_030597965.1 Cellvibrionaceae bacterium | reverse complement strand
TTGCTGGATTTGTTCAAGCTCATCGGCGTGAAAAAAACCTTCGAGCAATAAGATGGGTTGCGTAATTTCTGCAGCCTTTAACGCTAGCGCCTCTTCAACGCTGGCAACACCAAAACCATCAGATTCTTTTAACGCTTGTGCCACCGGCACCAAACCGTGACCATAACCATTGGCTTTAATAATTGAAAATTGTTGGGAGCGCGGCGCTGCTGATTTAGCTCGTTGCAGATTATGTTGCAGGGCGCTTAGATTAATTACGGCGCGGGCCGCACGTGTCATGTGTTTAGCACCATACTATTTCGCACCATACTAAGATGTACCCATCTGTGAGTATGAATCATCATCTGAATAGATGTCATGAATATAATTTTCAAAACGAGTGTATTGGCCAATGAAGGTTAACCGCGTGGTACCAATCGGCCCATTACGTTGCTTACCGATAATAATTTCTGCTATGCCTTTATCTGGGCTGTCTTCATTATAAACTTCATCGCGATATATAAAAGCGATCACATCAGCATCCTGCTCGATGGCACCAGACTCACGCAAGTCAGACATCACTGGCCGTTTGTTGGGGCGTTGCTCCAAACTACGATTAAGCTGCGACAACGCAACAACCGGCACCTCTAGCTCCTTCGCCAACGCTTTAAGGGAACGTGAGATTTCCGAAATCTCGTTGGTACGGTTTTCCTTAGTGCCATTAACCTGCATCAATTGCAGGTAATCAATAATAATCAGCCCCAGACCATGTTCGCGTTTAATACGGCGAGCACGGGCACGCAATTCATTGGGAGAAAGCGCGGGCGTATCATCTATAAATAGTTGTGTCTCTTCATCCGCCAGCAAACTCACTGCCGAGGTTAACCGAGGCCAATCGTCATCATCCAGCTTGCCGGATCGTACCTTGCTCTGATCAATTCGACCCAGTGAAGAGAACATGCGCATGGCTAACTGTTCGCCCGACATTTCCATACTAAATATAACAGTGGGCACCCTACTCTTGATGACCGCATTCTCGGCGATATTCATTGCAAAACTGGTTTTACCCATGGAGGGCCGGCCGGCAACAATAATAAGGTCTGAGTTCTGCAAGCCAGAGGTTTTGTCATCGAAATCTGTCCAGCCAGTGGGCACACCGGTGATAGGATTATCCTGTTGAAACAGTGTCTCTATGCGGTCTACGGCTTTGGTCAGCAACTCCCGGATAGGGATAACCGTTTTTTTACCCTTGGCCCCCATTTCGGCAATTTTGAAGACTTCACGCTCAGCGCCGTCCAGCACCTCTTCGCTACTACGCCCCTCTGTCTGGTAGGCGCTGTTGCTAATATCGTTGCCCACCGTAATAAGCTGACGCAATACCGAACGCTCACGCACGATCGCTGCATAAGCCTTGATGTTGGCCGCGCTGGGAGTATTTTTGGCCAGGGTGCCAAGGTAGGCAAGACCTCCCGCATCATCGAGTAAATCCTGCTTATTCAGCCATTCAGACAGTGTAACCACATCACAGGGGTCACCTTTGGCAGACATGCTAGCAATAGCTCGGAAGATTAACTGGTGGTCGCGGCGATAAAAATCTTCTTCTGAAACGAGATCGCCAATCTTATCCCAGGCATTTTTATCAAGCATAAGGCCGCCAATCACAGTCTGCTCAGCCTCAATAGACTGGGGCGCAATCTTCAGGCTTTCTGTGGCAACGTCGGCCGTATTTGGGGGATAAACTAACTCTGGCATCGTCTGGATATGTTAACCGAATTACAGAATAAAATGCAGAAAAATAGGGGGTGGAAAGAAGAGAAAATTTAAAAATTTCTTACGAAAAGCACATTAGAAATGTTGCGCTGACGAATCAAGGCATAAGAATAGAAAGTTAATGCAGAAACTAAAGACAGTGCCGGTGATAACTACACCGGCACTCCTTAAATAACTTATCTAAACAGTGTCTTAGCCTTCTTCAGCAACAACGTTGAGCTTGATCGTGGCCAACACATCGCTGTACAGCTCTACATCAATCTCGTAGTCGCCAAGATGACGCAAGGCGCCTTCTGGCAAGCGCACTTCAGACTTGGTCACCTCTACGCCGGCAGCAGTAATCGCCTTGGCAATTTCGATGGTTCCAATAGAACCGAATAACTTGCCTTCTTCGCCTGCCTGATGCGCGATAGTAAGCTCAATCGCATCCAGACTAGCCTTGCGAGCCTCGGCAGCAGCAAGCTTCTCAGCGGCGGCTTTTTCCAATTCTGCACGACGTGTCTCAAGCTGAGCCACATTCGCCTCGGTGGCAGTAATTGCCTTTCCCTGGGGAATGAGGAAGTTCCGACCATAACCAGCCTTAACGCTGACCTGTTCGCCCAACTCACCCAGATTATGTACTTTCTCTAAAAGAATAACGTTCATCACACTTACCTCAGTCTGTACATCTAATTGTTCAATTCACTTTCTTTAAAATTGTTTGTTACTGCGTACTGCAACTGCTCTCCAAAATTACTTTTATGCCGCGTTTAGGCTGCGCCCTTATGTTGCATTAGTCCGCTGACGAAAATCTGTCCAGGTGTCGACCAAGCCTAGCAATGCTACCAACTGTGGCGAGATAAAAAGCGCCACAATATACGACACAATCAACCATGCGACATGCATCTTTCTCTTTGCCACAACAGCGTGAATTATGGCCAGCCCCTGAATAACGTACAGGCTCAATACCACAATCAAAATCTCTGCAGCCGCACTAGACAAACCACCCATTGGCACCAAAACAAGTGCGAGCACTGTCATCGACAGCAACGCAGCTTTGACACCAAACCGCATTTCATAAAACTCACTACGAAATCCGCCTGGATTAAATAACTTTGCTTGCCAGCCCCGCGCCAGATACAAACACAACACCGTATTCAGTACCAAACCTGCCGCGATGTACCCCGTCATTACTTTGGGCAAACCTTCCAAAATTTGTCGCGCTAACTCAGGGTCAGCCAGAGGCCCTCCAGGCTGCATTGCCGGCTCAAGCAGGGGTGGTAATACACTTTCCCACCATCCGGCCACATCACCAAGAATTAAATAGGTGACGGCT
>JAUVQU010000151.1 GCA_030597965.1 Cellvibrionaceae bacterium | reverse complement strand
GATGTGGGTTTGATTGAGGGTGAGTTACAGCACCCAGATTTAGAAGTTATCCCCTGGAAGGAAGATGAGCTGGTGGTTTTTTGTGCGCCTTCACACCCCTATGCAATGAATGTTTCTTTGAGTGATGAACAATTACTGGCTGAGCAGTGGGTGGTGCGTGAACCGGGTTCCGGAACACGTCAGGCTTTCGACCGTGCGATGCACGGATTGTTACCGCAGTTGAAGATTCGTCACGAATTAGAGCATACGGAAGCGATTAAGCGTGCGGTAGAAGCTGGTTTGGGTATTGGGTGTCTGTCAGATATTACGTTGCGAGACGCGATTGATCGTGGCTCGCTTATGCCGCTATGGGTGCCCCAACGGGATTGGCATCGCCGTTTCTATATCATTATCCATAAACAAAAATACCGCAGTGCGGGTATTGATAGTTGGATGGAGCTTTGTGATAAGTATTTAGCTGAAGACTTGGCTGCCAAGGCAAAGGAGAGCTCAGAGGACGGTGCTAAAGAATAACCGGCGGCAATTGATAAAAAGCCCGCATAATGCGGGCTTTTTATCGTGCGTCTTAGCCTTCGTTCGAAAGGTTAACTCTCCAGTGCTTTAAAGTATTCGTCTTTTAGATTGGCATAGAAGGCGACCAGATCGTCAATCTCTTTTTGGTCGTATTCACGTAGGCCACTTTGTATCATGCGCTTTTCACCTGAGCCAATCTTTTTACCGTCACACATAAAATTAAAGCGTAAAATCACTTGTCCGCGTTTACCATCCACGTTGAATTCACACTCGCCAATTTCCAGGTGAGGGTGGTCAAAGTCGAGTGTATCCATCTCAATAGTCATGGATTGATAAATAACCAGTGGACGCTTGGGATTGACCATTACGTTTTGTTCTTTCCACAAGGGTACTAATACGTGCGGGAAAGTACGACCCGAAAAGGCGACGTATTCTTCCGCCATCGGTAAAATCTGTTCTTGGTTCCGTCTGCGCTCACCGGATGTCTCGATGCTTAAGTAGACTTTGCCGTTATCATCCTCAACGTTGACGTGGCCATCTTCCAGAACTTTGAAGCAGACGGGTACGCCGTCGGTGACCATATCCTTGAAATCGACGTGTATCCTTTCACTCAAGCCCAGCTTGGAAACGAGAATGGTGAAGATAAGGTCGCCCGGAACGCAAAAGCGTTTGGCTTCGACATCGTGAATAGGATTGAAGTCGCCGGCCACTTGCTTGGCAAAATCGCTGGCTTGCTGGCGTGTAAATTGAGCGTAACGCTCTTCGGGCCCCGCAGGGGTATAGTATTTCTCTAACTGCATAGTGATTATAAACCGCCCTAGAAAGCATTAACGTGGGTTAATTCTAGCAGGCGAAGCGTTAAAAAGAAAAAGCCAAGATGAACTATGTTATTTTGGCGCACAGACTATAACGACTTGGTTAAAAAACATGCAAGATATCGAGGTTTATATACGCGAACCCGTGATAAAGCGCGTATTAGGCTGGCTAAAAAGTGAGCTGGGTGAATTGCAGGAAGTCACGGATGAAAAAGTCAAAGCCAGGCCGAATAATAAAGTACGTAAATTTCGCGCAGTAGAGCAGTCACCAACTATTCCGATTTTAATCAATCAGGAAGCAGAAGGAAGTGCGTATACGTGTATTTGGTTTAATGCCGCTAATACTCCGTGGGAAACTGATGCGGAGTGCGCGCGTGCAGCGTACAAAGCGTTTAGTTTACCGGTGTATTGCGATCCGGGGAAAGAGTATTCGGGCCAGGATGAATTTTTACGCATCGATGAAAAGGGTGAGCAGGTCGTCGAGCTTAAAGGCGGCCAGCTGGGTAAGGTTTAATACAGAAAAAGGTTCACTTGCGGAACAAGCTCCTGCGGGTGAACCTAAATGTGTAGGAGCTCGCCCTGCAAGCGAACCTTTCTATAGATCAATATTTTAATAGGTAATACCAGCCCAATAGGTAAAGAATAAAGCCCATTTAAAAGTAAGCGGCAGGAATAGGTTAAACAATGGAAGATGTTTTAGAAGAGTTACGTGAACTGGCGGAATCTGTTCCGGTACCTTTAGATCTGCCGGAGCATGACGACACGGTTGATGCGGAGGAGTTAATTTTTTTACCTTTTCCCTATGAATTTCGTGAGTATTTATTAACCGCCAGTGATGTAGTTTTTGGTCATTTAGAGCCGGTGACGGTAGCCGATCCCATGAGTCATACCTACTTGCCTGAAGTGACGGCTCATGCTTGGAGTATAGGTCTGCCACACGATGTCTTCCCTATTTGTGAAGTGCCTAACGGTTATTACTGTATGGATCCAGAGGGTATTGTGAAGTTGTGGCGCGATGGTGATTTTGAAGAGGAGCAGTGGGATTCGATTTGGTATTGGGTGCGTGATGTTTGGATGGCTGGAATCTGAGTGAAAAAGTTATTTTTATCAGTTGTCGTTTTATTGGGCTGCTGGTTAGTTTATTGGTGGCCCAGTTCTGGTGCGGAGGCTAAATCATTTCCTGGTGGCTTTGAAGTTAGCTCTCTTGTGTCCCAGTTCACTGGCGGCAAAGTGTTGCCTGAGTCGTTTAGTCATATAGAAGGATTGAAGCCTCTTCCGGTATTACCGATGCCATTGCATCCTTTTCAGGATAATCGCGGTATGGCCGGTGCCCATGCCGACAGTTATAACAGCGGTGTGGTGCCTTTCTCTGGGCCTACAGGCAATCAGGTATTCACACGTTCACGAATGATGAGCGCGCTGTTCTCCGGCTGTTCTACACAGAATTTTGACCCACAAGGTCGTTTGATTTCCGTTTGTGTTGGTCTACACAAGAGTTATTTAGTATTAATGAACCCAGACGATTTAAGTGTGCTGGCAAAAACAGAGCTGCCACCTATGAGTGGTTGGTATTTTCGATTAGATTCGCAGGGGCGGGTTTGGATACCCGCTGGGCATGCCATGGAACTGCGTCGCTATTATGTAGAGGAAAGTGCTGAAGGCTTTGCCTGGGTAATGGATCGGCGCCTTGATGTGGGCTCTGCTATTCCTGAGGCGGAGCGCGTGGTTAAAAGTTTTCCGATGGACTTGGTTTTCGATTGGCAGGGTAACCTTTGGTTTACCGTGTTTGAGCCCGCATTAATGGGTTACGTCGAAGTAGATACCGATAAGGTATACACAAAGCGGTTACAGGATGAAGTGATCGAAAATGGCTTGGGCGCTTCTCCGGAAGGTGTTTTCTTTGTCACCGACCGCTATTTTTATTATTTAAATGCAGATCAGGGTATACAGGTCTCAAGCCGTTTTTCTTATGACCAAGGCAACTCGATAAAAGGTTTAAGTCGAGGTTCTGGCTCTACACCTGTCGTCTTTGCTAATGGCAAGCTTGCCGCCTTTGGTGATAATGCTGAGCCAAGACCCAATGTCTTGGTATACCGCTTGGACGATGTGCCTGACGATCAGCGTTTGGTGTGTAAAACCCCAATGTTTAAAGATAATTTGAGCGTGTTGGAAAATTCATTCATCGCTTACGATCACTCTATTGTTGTGGAAAATAATTTCAACTTTAGTGTCTTTGGCGATTCCGCAGGAGGGCAGTCAGGTTTGGTGCGCATTGATGTCAAGCCAGACTTTAGTGGTTGCGATATTGTCTGGGAAAATAATGAGGTGGCCTCCGGTTCCGGGGCAAAGCTCTCAACGGGCAATGGCTTGATTTATCAATATGTACTGGAAGAAAATACCGGGTGGGTTAATGCCTGGTATTTTACGGCGGTGGATTTTCATACGGGTGAGCTGGTATGGAAACAATATGCGGGCAGCGGTAAGCAGTGGGATAATGCGATGCTGACGGTTACCGTTGGGCCCGCTGGGCGTTTGGTTGTGGGTACCTATACCGGTTTGGTTTCTGTTCAGTAGGTGTTTTTTAATAGGGGTAGTCAATAGGGGCAGAAGTCGTTTGCCAGTTTTACAGTGAGCGACACCGGCCCCTGAATTAGTTAGTAAAATTAACTAACTTTAACTGGCTTTAAGTCACTACAATCACCCGCACCGCATCCAGCTGTAACCGGGTTTGTTGCAGATACTCTGTTGATATTGTTTGGCTCTGTCGCAGGTAGTCAATTTCATCGCTGCGAATATTGGTGTTGTGTTGAGCCAGTTGTTCGAGTCTGAGTATCTCCTGTTCGTATTCTGTATTCATTGCCTCGATAGCATCGGCAATCATGGGCTCTTCTTGTTTATTACCTAAATCGACGATGTGGTTCAGCACCGCATCAATTTGGATTTTGGCATGCTCGACCAATTGGCGTGCGGTAGAGCGTTTGACGCGCTGTGCCAGTGTTTTGACGTGGGTTGGCTGAATGATGTTACTGAAGTCTTTTTTATTCTGATCAAGTAATAGGCGAATACAGCCGGTGTTCATAAAGCGCTGTAATTGCAGGCTTTTAGGCGCAGGGCAGTTAGGGCGCAATAGGGCTTCGACCATTAAGCTGCCAGGTTTTAATGGCGGCAGTTTGACAGTACACAGGCTGGTATTACCTTTGTCACCGGAAAGAATCATATCCATAATGCCGACGGTCATGGGATGTTCCCATGTCAGGTAATGAATGTCTTCACGGGTGAGGGCTTCGCGGCGATCCAGTGTGGCTGTCATGCCTTCTTCGGGGAGTCCCGGGAAGCTGTGGCCGTGCATGTGCTCGCCGGGGCGAATCACAAAGGCGTTGTCGCTGTGTTTTTCTTGATCGACGCCGTAGCTGTCGAAGGCGCTCTCCAAATACTGGTTTAGCGAATCGCTGTTGTTCTCAGTTTCTAATTGTTCGACCAGTGGCTGCGCAACCTCAGGCTTGCAGGAGTTGAGTTCCAATAGACGGTCGCGGCCTTCCTGTAGCTCTTTGAGCAGCTCTGCACTGTAGGTTTTGGTGCGTTCGATCAGGTCGGAAAAGTTTGTTGGCGAGTCTAATTGTGTTGCCAGGTCTTGTTCGAATTTAGCAAATACGGCGGGACCAATAGGGCACACCTGCTCAAAACTGCCTAACCCTTGATGCAGCCAATCCAACCAGCGTGCTTCGCGGCTGTTCTCGGCAAAGGGTACGTGAATGGCAATATCTTGTTGTTGGCCTATGCGATCCAGTCGCCCAATACGCTGCTCTAACAGATCCGGGTTGTCCGGCAGATCGAACATCATCATATTATGTGCAAATTGGAAGTTGCGGCCTTCGCTGCCTATCTCGGAGCAGATAAGTACTTGGGCGCCATCCTCTAGGTCGGCGAAGTAGGCGGCGGCACGGTCGCGTTCCAGCAGGCTTAAGCCTTCATGGAAGGCGGCGCTTAGAATACCTTTGCGCAGACGCAGATAATTTTCTAGCGCCAGTGCGGTATCGGCGTGCTGGCAGATAACCAATAGCTTCTGTCGTTTATTTTTTTTGAGCCAATCGACCAGCCAAAGTACTTTGGCGTGTTCATCCATTGAGTCTACTTGCAGGGCAGCCGATGGATTTTCCATGGTTAATGGATAACTGTGCAGTTGGCGACCGGGGAAGCCCTGAATGGCGTTGCGGGTATTGCGGAAAAGCACTCGACCGGTACCGTGCTGATCAAGTAATTGGTTGATCAATTGTTGGCGCTGCTGCTCAAAGGATTCACTGTTTTCGTTGTTGAGCAGCTGCGTGAGCGCCTTTTGGCCCAGACGTTCTTGAATATTGTTTTGTAATGTTTGATCGCCAGTGATGGCTCTACAGTCAGTAGTCAGTAGCGCTTGTACCAGTTGATTAACGGGTTGGTAGCTTTCGTGTTCCGT
>JAUVQU010000187.1 GCA_030597965.1 Cellvibrionaceae bacterium | reverse complement strand
CCCAAAGATAATTCCGCCAGCTTAAATGCAGTCGCGCGTAAAGTTGCCTGTGGTGCCGCTGAAGTTTTGCCCTATGTGCCAGTGACAAATTTGGCGCGTACTTTAAAGAAGCTGCAAGATTTAGGTCTATGGATTATTGGTGCGGCGGGCGAGGCTCAACGCTCTGTTTATGAGGGCGAATTGAAAGGCCCTCTGGCACTGGTAATGGGAGCCGAAGAAAAAGGTATGCGTCGTTTGACCCGCGAAGGTTGCGATGGTCTGATTAAGATTCCCATGGCCGGAGAGGTCAGTAGTCTCAACGTATCGGTCGCCACGGGTGTGTGTTTGTTTGAAGCGGTACGCCAGAGGAGTCTGTAATGTCAGCGGTTAGACCTTTTGGTGAGGGCGACAACTCATTTCAGTCTGCAGGCCAATACGATGGTTTACTGCGCCTTTCTCAATGCTTCTATGATTATATTGAAAGATTGCCGGAAGCGCAGGGCATCCGTGCGATGCACCGAGAAGATTTAACTGAATCGGTGGAAAAATTGGCTCGATTCTTATCCGGTTGGTTGGGTGGGCCTAAATTGTATCGAGAAAAGTATGGGCCTATAGCGATTCCCCGCGCCCATGCGCATATAGGCATTGGATCGGTTGAGCGTGATGCGTGGTTACTCTGCATGGAAAAAGCGTTAGCCGAGCAGCCCTATGAAGAAGATTTTAAAAGTTACATGTTAGTACAGTTGGCCGTTCCGGCTGAGCGCTGTCGCACAAGGGCGTGATTCGTTAAGTTTATGTTCAGGGAATCACTGCTAATATTTAGGGTCAAAAAGAATGGTTTTAAGTATTAAAGAAAGGGGCGTTATGATGCCGGTAGTCAGGGGTGTATTTTTGTCTTTGTTGGTTTTGATCTTGGTGGGTTGTTCAGGCTCTCCATATAAAACCGATTTTGACTCTCAGCAGGGAGCTGATTTTTCAAAATATTCAACGTTTACCTGGCGCACTCCGGTTCTGGAATACGTAGAGCCTCAACTGCGCAATCCGTTGATGGAAGGGCGTTTAAAAGAGTCAGCTAAGCGCGCCATGGAGTCTGCTGGTTTCCGCTATGTTGAGAATACGGCTGAAGCGGATCTGGCGATCGCCTTTGCAGTGGGCGAGCGTGAGCGTATAACCATTGATCGTTTTCCGGATCATTACCACCACCCCAGTCGTTTCTCTTTTGGCTTTGGTTACAGTCATGGAGGGCATCACGGTTTAGGGGTAGGTATCAGTACCAGTTCGCAAATCGATCAGTACACTGAATCCATGTTGGCTATGGACTTCTATGAGACTGCTTCGCAAAATCCTGTTGGCCATGCGGTGGGTCGCTGGGCTCAGAGGAATAGAGAGCCTGAGGAGCGACTTGAGTTGCTGAATAACTTGATGACTGATCTGGTTGCTAAGATAGCCCCTGCGGTAGAGATCTAACGTTCTTGTAACTCTGGATCATTCTGACAGATATAAAAAAACCGGCCTCCTTCTAAATGAAAGAGCCGGTTTTTTTTATTGGTTAGAGATTAAGCTTTAATCTCTTGCTTGCCCGCGATGAGGCTTACGTGCACTGCGGTGTGGGGCGTTGTTGTCGCGGCTTTTATAAGGCTTTCTGTCGCCGCCTCTCTCGCCACCACCGCGTGGGCCTGTATCCAGTTTTAACTGCATTGGCTTGTTGCGGACGCGAACCTTCTGCATGTGGTCCATTAACTTGGGTGGCATGCCTTTCGGTAGGTCGACCAGTGAGAAGTCGTCACGAATACGGATATGACCAATGTTACCACTGTCGATATCAGCTTCGTTGGCAATGGCGCCGACAATGTCACCCGGCTTCACGTGATCGTTATGGCCGACTTCAATGCGGTAGGTGTCCATGTTCTCGTCGCGTTCACGACGTGGGCGACGCTCACGATCACCACGTTCGCGATCATTGCGGCTACGGTCGTTACGGTCACGGCGCTCTTCGCGCATAGGCTTATCTTCAATAATATCTTTTGGCTGCAGTAATGGATTATCCATTTGCGCCATGTAGGCTAAGGCTGCGGCAATATCCAAAGGCTCTGCGGCGGTCTCTTCTGCGAAAGCAACCACTTGCTCACGGAAGAAATCCAAATCCTGATTTTCGATGGCACCGGAGATTTTTGCTTTAAATTGAGTAATACGCTTGTCTGCTACCTGCGCTTTAGACGGTAGTTCCAGGCGTTTGATGTCAGATTTAGTGGCACGTTCAATGGATTGCAGCATGCGCTGCTCGCGTGGGGCAACAAACAGGATCGCCTTACCGCTGCGACCGGCACGACCAGTACGACCAATACGGTGTACGTAGGCTTCTGTATCGTAAGGAATATCGTAGTTAATTACGTGGCTAACACGCTTAACGTCGATACCACGGGCGGCAACGTCTGTAGCGACAATGATATCGAGCTTGCCGTTCTTCAGGCGTTCAATAGCACGCTCACGTAAGGACTGACTCATATCACCGTTCAGAGCGGCGGCGGAGTAACCACGTGCTTCAAGTTTCTCGGCCAATTCGGCGGTCGCGTTTTTGGTGCGTACGAATATAATAATGGCATCGAACTCTTCAACTTCGAGGATGCGGGTTAGGGCGTCCAGCTTGTTGGCGCCGCGGACTAACCAATACAGTTGCTCGATCTTGTCGACGGTTTGAGATTTGGTTTCGATCTTTACGATTTCAGGATTGGTCAAATAGGTGTCGGCTACCTTGCGGATTTCGCGAGGCATAGTGGCTGAGAATAAAGCCACCTGACGTTGTTCTGGGGTTTGGTCCAGAATCCAGGTGACGTCATCAATAAAGCCCATGCGCAACATTTCGTCGGCTTCATCCAAGACAACGGCTTTTAGATCGTTCAGCTTCAAAGTACCCTTTTTAAGGTGATCCATGACGCGACCGGGGGTGCCGACAACAACCTGTACGCCACGCTTCAATGCACGAATCTGGCCGCCATAATCGGAGCCGCCATAAATAGGCAGTACGTGGAAGTTCTTTAATTGTGAGGCGTAACTTTGAAATGCTTCGGCGACCTGGATGGCCAGTTCGCGAGTTGGGGCCAATACCAACACCTGTGGTATAGAAGCTTTAACATTGATGGTGCTTAATAGGGGCAGCGCGAAAGCGGCGGTTTTACCGGTACCGGTTTGCGCTGTGCCTAGAATATCTTTACCTGCCAGCAGGTGAGGGATGCTTTCTGCCTGAATGGGAGACGGAGTCTCGTAACCAATCTTTTCAACGGCTTTAAGAACAAGTGGTGATAATCCGAGATCGGCAAAGCGTACGCCGACCTCTGCGTTTTCATTAGACGCAGTGGTTTCTTCGTTGGACATGGAATGTCTACCTAGTTGTGGCATCCGCTTCATTGCGGGTGCAATTACCTTGGGGTAGTGGCTTAAACCTAGCAGTCCATGCCCGCGTGTGAGGGCGGTTCAGAGTTATTTCGTGCCATTGCGAGGCCGGTGTGAACTTGTCGGGTAACGCTATTAATTGCCTTTTTACATCACTTCTTCGTTGCTACCGTGCTCGAATCCTCATGTATGTCTTATACATTCCGGTTCTGTGCGCGATACCGCCTTGAATTTACGCAAAAAATCTAATTACTAGTGTCACCCTATATTTTTCGTTCATCTGTCACGCTGACTAATATGCTGAGTGTCAGGTGAAAAGTACTCTGAAATATGAGGCGTTTAGCCATTGGTCCCAAAAGGGGCGCGAAGTATACGGATATATTGATCAAAATTACACCATTTTTTGTTTTCTGTATTTTTGGCGGGTGAATACTTGCAAGAGCAGGTTGTTTGCCGAGTGGCGAATTTGAGAGTTATAAATGACAGCATTGTATATTTTAATGTGAGATTATCGCTCTAATATAATCCACAGCCGGTACTTTTAATGTCCCAGTTACCTTTTGATGAATACGCTAAGCGTCTCAAAGTCTTGCCGGTATTAACAGTTCGGACTTGTGAAGAGGCGGTGTCTGTCAGTCGGGCTTTGTTGGCGGGCGGAATTGAAGGTGTGGAAATTACCCTGCGTACGCCAGTGGCGATAGAGGCGCTGGCCGCCGTTAAGCAGGAGCTGCCTGAACTGGTGGTCGCTGCAGGTACCGTGACTAACGCTAAAGAGCTGCAGGCGGTTATGGATGCGGGTGTTGATTTTGGCGTTAGCCCGGCAAGTACCGCTGCATTATTTGATGCGATCGATGAAATTGGTTTGCCCTTTCTGCCGGGTGTTGCGACACCCAGTGAGGCACTGAGTGCAATGGAGCGAGGTTTTCATCACCTTAAGTTGTTCCCAGCTCAGTCTGTCGGTGGTCTTAGTCTGTTGAAGTCTCTTTCGGCGCCATTGTCTGCCGCAAAGTTCTGCCCTACCGGTGGGCTTAATGAAAAGAATTTCACTGAGTTTTTACAGCTGCCTAATGTGTTTTGTGTGGGCGGTTCCTGGATGGTTTCAGCCGATACGCTGGAACAGAAAAATTGGGACGCTATTAGCTTGGCGGCCCAACAAACTATGCAGTTGGCTGCCGAGTAACAGACATATTATTCAGATGGCAGCCATTAATGACTCTGGCGAGCCTTCCCTCAATGTTCACTTAACCAAATACGATTCGGCCCATGGACACTTTCCCGATGAGGAGAAGGTGGAAGGCAATGCCATGGCCGTATGCGGTGATTCCATCCGTATATTCAGCGAACGCACCCGTCAGATTTACCCTCGATGAAGTCCCCGATGTTTATTTCTCGATAAATTTTCATAAGCTGCCTCGGTAATAGGGCTTATTCGTCGATTAGTTATGATATGGGTCAGCTGGAAATTAGTGTGGTTATTAATCAATGTGGCTATTAATCAAATAGCTATGGTTGTTGTGACGTTAGCTTTGTAAAAAGGCTAGAATTG
>JAUVQU010000235.1 GCA_030597965.1 Cellvibrionaceae bacterium | reverse complement strand
TCAACGTATTCACGCACCTGTTGTTGCAGGTTTTTCTGACGGCGTTTTAGTTCATTAAGCAATGTATTTTGGGTGGGGTCTTCAGATAGCTCGGCTAACTCCTGATGGAGTGCCTGGTTGCCGAGTGCATTCATAATGCGAAAAGCCATTTGGTTTTTCTGGGTGATTATCTGCATTTTTTTGGCGCCCAGCTGAGTTCCCGCATTGGCTATTGCCAGTGTTAGCGCCGCTTGCTCATTGGCCATAAGTTGTTGGCCAAGAGGGGATTCGAGTGGTTGCTTGTTGCTGTTATCAGTAGACGGTGGGCTATCTGAGTTCTGTGCTACTGCGGTGCTTTCATCTGGGCCTGAGGAGACTTCAGGGATTTCTGCATCATCGTTCGCCTGTAATAGCGACGTATCATTCAGGACAAAGAATTCATCGAAGAGGTTCTCAAGGGTGACAAGATCCGCTTGGTTTTTGGCGAGCGTCATCCCCAGGGCAAGCCTCAACCGTTTCGGCTCACGTACTCCCACTATTTGTGTGGCGTGGAGAGCATCAAGTGTTTCGGCGGGTGAAACGGGCAAACCGTGTTCGCGAAGGGCGTGAATAAATTGTCCAATCGCAGCCTGCATAATATTTAACCCTGAATCTGAGTGCGGCGAATACTGCTTTTACTTTTACTCAACAGCTGATGTATTTCAGGTGTGACCTGCTCAATATCTTCTTGAAATTTAAGCAGTAGGTTCAGTGTTTTTTCAATAAAGTCGTGATCCAGCTCTTCGGCGTTGAGCAGTAACAGTGCTCGTGCCCAATCGATGGTTTCACTCACGGCCGGTACTTTTTTGAGGGCCAGCTCTCGCAGCTCCGCAATAAAATTCACCAGCTCCGAGGCTAGTTCTTCACGCATCTCGGGCACTTGGCTTCTGATAATGCGCTTTTCCAGTTTGGGATCCGGGAAAGGAATGTAGAGGTGTAAGCAGCGACGTTTAAGCGCATCGCCCAGTTCGCGGGTGTTATTACTGGTGAGAATCACCACGGGCTTTGATTTAGCTTTTATTGTGCCTATTTCAGGGATGGACACTTGATAGTCGGACAGCAACTCCAGTAAAAAGGCTTCGAACTCCTGGTCGGCCTTATCGATTTCGTCGATGAGTAAAATGGCACCCTCTTCAGACTTTAGCGCCTGTAGCAGGGGGCGGGTTTCTAAAAATTCTTCGGAATAGAAGATGTCGCCAAATTGATGCAGGCGGGAAACAGATTCATCCAGCCCTTTAGCCCCGCGCATCACGTCGCCCAATTGGTCTTTGAGTAATTGGGTATAGAGCAGCTGTTTTCCGTATTTCCATTCATACAGGGCTTTGGCTTCATCCAGGCCTTCGTAACACTGCATGCGTATCAATTCAGCGTTGAGGTATTCGGCGGTTTTTTTTGCCAGTTCAGTTTTACCAACACCGGGCGGGCCCTCAACCAGAATTGGTTTTTGCAGTTGGCAGGCGAGATAAACCGCGGTGGCAATATTGTCGCTGCAGATGTAACCCAGCTTTTCGAAGCTTGCTTGAATACGCTCCGGCGATTTAATTTTATCGGCATGGCGAATAATCACTTAACGCTCCATTGGCTTGAATAGTGTCGATTAATCGGAATAGGGCTGCTTAGGCAGGTGTGCCTTTATGTGTTGATAACCCTCGTCAAAGAGCTTTTGGACGTCAGGCAGTATACCCACCTCAATTCGTTTGGATAACAGTGTGACAGGAAATAGGCACTCTTGGCTTTCCGGCGCGCAGACAGCCCTTGAGCGACCCAGTGAATCTTCCAGAACCATCCACTCTAATTTGAATTCTTTGACCATGAGGTTACCAAGTACAATGCCCATGGCTTGCAGTTGTATTGTGTCAGTTTTTTTGATCAAACCGCGATAGATGATTCGCTGCAGTAACCCGATGTCATCAAGGGTGCCACGTACCGGTTGACCTAATTTGAATTTTCCCAGCTCATTGATTTTTTCTGTTTGGCTTTTTATGAGTTCTTTATCCTGCCAGTTAAACTCACTCAGCTTGTAGGGCTTAGGCGCTTTACCATCACTGATTAACGGTTCTTTGGCGTGACTATTAAAGGCCAAGGGTAGAACAAGAAGTAATAGGTAGGTTTGAATACGTGATTTCATCATAAGTCTTTATTATTTAAGTCGCTCCATTATATGGCATGTGATTAAATACGCCCCCATAAAAATAACCTGTTTTCTTGAATGGAGCCCACATGCCATTAAGCCATTGCATTGTCCACCGTATAAGCCGTCAAGGCACAGAAACCCCCGTTGAACTCCAGCTACGTGAGCAGGAATTGGGCGTCAATGGTCGTTTAGATGAGCTGGTGCGCGAGTTAAAGCATGCTTATGTTGGTAAAGCAGGCAAGCTCTATGGTCAATTTAATACTGAGCTGGATAAGTCACAAGTATCGCAATGGCTGCGTGAATTTACTGAAGAGAAGCTGGGTTACGAGCGCTTCACCACCAAAGCAACGGAGTCATTGAAGAGTTTGCTAGAAGATACCGACATTGTCCCAGATGCCTTTATCTTATTCGCGGTGGAAAAATTAGCGGACAGTGATGTGCTCTATATTTTTGTGATTCAGCATAGCGAGGGTGTGTACTTGGACGGCGAGCTTATTCTCGATAGCAGTCGCTTTCTAGACGTTAGTGGTGTTTTACTCGGGGCCAAGGTCGATATAACCGCATGGCTTGAAGAGGGTGATGCCAGTTACCTGTCGGTGTTGCGTGCACGAGGTGATAAAGACTTTACTGAGTTGTTCCGCAAATGGGTAGGCTTTGCCGACCAGCGGGATATTACCGGTGAAACCAGCAACTTCCTTGAAAGTGTAACGGCCTTTGGTGATGAGCTTGATGTGGAAGAGGCGCAAAACTACCGCCACCAGGTGATCGACTATTGTCTGGAGCAGGATAAACGCGGTGAAGCGGTGGTGATCCGTGAGTTATCTGAGCATTTAGATACGGAGAAACCAGAAGCCTTTGAACAGTTTGTAAAAAAGAGGCAGGAGGCACCAAAGGCTGAATTGATTCCCGACCGTCGTCAATTAAAGCAATACGTGCGTTTGAGTGGTCGTAACGATCAAGTCAGTATGAGTTTTGCTGCGGACTGCCTGGGTGAGACTGTGGTTTATGATAAAGAGAGCGATAGCCTGGTGATTAAAAATATTCCCGCACCACTGAAGTTAAAGTTGATTCAGCACATGCGGGCAAATCGAATTTCTGGCGATCAATCACCAGAAACTCAACCTGAAGATTAACTTACAAAGCCGCAAATGGTTTAGCCAAAAACAGGGTGTGTTTTACTGATTTATTCTGGGAGCGATTCAAAGACGCGGCCTGCTTAAAACTCGTTTCAGATTCACTGAGCTTTCCTCGCTTGAGATAAGCCTCTCCCAGATTGTTGTAATCTACCCAATTAGTTTTAGAGCCACTTGTTTCGATGGCTTTAAGGCAAAAACGCTGGGCTTTATTCGGCTGCTGTAATGCAAGATAGCCTTGGCACTGCAATCCATAATTTTCAGCTTTATCTTGTTGACTTTTTTCTCCCTCAGAATTTTCCGACAATATCTCAAT
>JAUVQU010000059.1 GCA_030597965.1 Cellvibrionaceae bacterium | reverse complement strand
TTTTTCTTATGCCCGTAGAAAAGGCGCTATTCTAGCCTAAACCAGCCGTTTAGGCAGCTGTTGTGAAGGGCTGGATGGGGTTTGAGTCATAAGTGTGAGCGAATACAGACTTCAAAGTGGGAAATACACTTATAATATTGCCTAATAAAAAACCTTTGCTTTGGAAGGCACTAGCTTGAGAAATAAACAATCAGCAGATATGCGTAGACACCCAAGAACCGTGGTGGAGGTAGAAGCCGTGGCTATTGTTGGTGAAGAGTCTCTGGACGTCTGCATAAAAAATATATCCAAATCGGGCATTCAGATTGAAACCAGTGATGAGCTGCTCAGCCAATTATTTCCTGATGATCGCCGGCCTAGTCGCAGGCAGGCGGCGGGACTTAAAGTATGTATTTCGGGAACCGAGTCGCTGTTCGTGGAATGCCAGGTGGTTTACAGTCGTCGTCTGGCGCAGAAGATATATGTATTTGGTTGCGAATTTGTCGGCGGTCCAGAATCAGATGACGCCAACAAATTTGTTGAACAGGTTATGGCTGGCCGTTCCAGTTAAGGAAGTTTTTCAGCAGCTGTAATCCTGCCGTGTGGCTTTTTTCTGGGTGAAATTGCACAGCAAAGAGATTGTCACGACTAAGCGCCACATCAAAATCCAGCCCATAGTGGCATTGCCCAAATACTTCATTGCGCTGAGTTGCCTTGGCGTAAAAGCTATGGACGAAATAAAACCGCTCGTCACTGGCAATGTTACCCCAAAGAGGGTGGTCTTGTGTCTGAGCGACCTGGTTCCAGCCCATGTGTGGCACTTTAAGCTTCTCGCCGTTTTCGATTAAACCTTTGCCAAAGAATTTTACGTTGCCATCGAACTGGCCAATACAGTCGATGCCATTGTTTTCTTCGCTGTGATTCATTAACGCTTGCATGCCCACACAGATACCCAGTACGGGTTTTCCTGAGGTGATAAGCGTTGGCACCAGCTCGTCAAATTTGAGGCGGCGAATTTCTGACATGCAGTCACGAATCGCCCCCACACCAGGGAAAATAACGTGGTCGGCTGATTCAATTTGTGCGCGGTCTGCGGTGATTAATACGTCGACGTTGTCGGAGACGTGTTCGAGTGCGCTGGCCACGGAGTGCAAATTACCCATTCCGTAATCAATAACAGCGACCTGTTTAGCATCCATAGTGAAACTCTTTAAATAAAAAAGGGCTTTATTCAAAGCCCTTTGAAACAAACTATTGTTTTAAGGGTGGCTCTAAAGCGTTCCTTTGGTGGATGGCATCTGTCCTGCCATTCTCGGATCTTCTTCCAGCGCCATACGCAGTGCACGACCAAAGGCCTTAAACACCGTTTCAATCTGGTGGTGCGCATTAAAGCCGCGCAGGCAATCAATGTGTAGTGTCACTTGGGCGTGATTGACGAAGCCCTGGAAAAACTCCCAGAACAGTTCGGTATCAAAGTTGCCTACACGCTTTTGCGTGAAAGGTATTTCCATAATCAAGCCGGGACGGCCAGAGAAGTCGATCACTACGCGTGATAATGCTTCGTCCAATGGCACGTAGGCGTGACCGTAACGACGGATACCTTTTTTGTCGCCCACGGCCTGTGCAATGGCTTGGCCCAGAGTGATGCCAATGTCTTCCACCGAGTGGTGATCATCAATCTGAGTATCGCCGTTGCAGGTGACATTCATATCGATCATGCCATGGCGGGCAATTTGATCCATCATATGCTCCAAAAAGGGCACGCCGGTATCAAATTGGCCTTTACCCGCTCCGTCGAGGTTTACCTCAACGCTGATCTGGGTTTCCAGGGTATCGCGATTTACTGCTGCGGTACGTTCCGCCATGTTGGGCTCCGAATAGGATCGAATTATTTAAGAAGAGATTATATCGGGTTGTGTAGGTATAGCGCTAGCTCGTCTTTGTAGGAGCTAGCCTTGCTGGCGAATGTTCACTCAAGGTGAATTGTTACGTAGCAACAAGAGAGGGCACCCTGGGGTGTACAGGGCAAGCTCCTACAAAGTGTTTCGAAAATAGTGGGGTTGACGACAATATTGGTCATGATCTTAGCATCTAGCATCTCAAAGCCCCATGGCTTGTTTCACGATGATGTTCTTAAGTGTATTGACCGAATCTACTTTGCGCATGCCTTCGTTACGCGCCCAGCGCACGCCGATATTGCGAGTTCCAAATAGACGTTTAAAACCTTCCATAGCGGCCATAACACCAAGGTTGTTGATCTTACGGTTACGCTGGTAGCGGCGCAGGATGCTTTCGTCGTTGAGGGGGATGCGACGCTCACAGGCGCGAAGGATCTCATCGCGCAGCGCTGTCACATCCAGGAAGCCCAGGTTCACACCTTGACCCGCCAAGGGATGAATCGTGTGTGCGGCATCGCCAACGAGGGCAATGCCAGGCTTGACGTAATCGACAGCGTGACGCTGACGCAGAGGGAAGCTGAATCGCTTGGCAACTTCTTCAATATTACCGAGCTTGTGCTCAAAGGCTTCACCTAAGCGCTTGGCAAAGGCCTCATCGTCTAACGCCATTAATTCATCGGCCAATTCCGGCTTACAGGACCACACAATGGAGCTGTGGTGGCAGCCAGTCTCGTAATCCATCAGCTCATCTTCCAGGGGAAGGAAGGCGAGGGGGCCGGTTTCCATGAATCGTTGCCATGCTGTGTGCTGGTGTACCTGCTCCGTTTTTACGGTGGTCACTATGGCATTGTGGCCGTAATCCCACTCCCGCGTGCGAAAGTTGACCAGTTCACGTAATTTTGAATTGGCACCGTCAGCGGCGATGATCATGCTGGCCTGCAGCTCGCGGCCATCCTCTAAAATTAAAGAGGGGTTACTGTCTCCGTCTTTACGAAAGCTGCTGACTCGAGCGGAGCAAAGCAAATCAATCTGCTGCAGATTTTGCATACGCTGCGCTAATGTACTGGCAATCAAGCTGTTTTCTACGATGTAGCCGAGCTGGTTTTGCTGCACCTCGAGGCAGTCAAAATGGATGCTGCCCGTGCCTTCTGCGTCCCATACGTGCATGTCTGTGTAAGGGCAGGCGCGCTGTAATACTATGGTGTCCCATGCATGCAGGCTGTGGAGTAACTTCCGTGAAGCCTGAGTGAGCGCCACAACCCGGGGGTCATAAGCTTCACTGTTGTAGGTTGCCGGTTTGTCACTGGCCTCAACAACGGCAATACGCAAATGTTCTCCGCGTTTATCGATAGCTAAAGCGCAGGCAATGGCACTGCCAACCATGCCGGCGCCAACAACAATGATGTCGTAGATTTCGGGGTTGGAGCTGCTTGTTGATTGTTTATTCATGAGTGCGTCTTTATGCTTAACCATTGTGGAAAGTATCGCATAGAGACCTTTGCGCGGAAGATGATTTCGATTTCAGGCAAGGAAAAAATGCACGGAATGAGGGAGTTTATACGTATAAATGACCGATTGAGTACATTTTTAACGCCGCATGGAAGTGAAATGGCTTTCGTGCAGGGGTCTCTCATAGTTTAACTCCACGGGTGGCTTTCCCCATCGTCTGCTGGGCCAGCAAGTGTTTAGCGGGAGCCACCAATTCCAGCCCTAAAAATCCAAGTGCGCGGACAGCGGCGGAAGGCAGAGAGTCAGTGGAAAAAAGTTTAGTAAGAACGTGACTAAAACCAATGGTGGCTTGTTGGTCGCCAGTTTGGGATTTTATATAGTCTTGTAGTAATGCCAGCGAGCCTAACGATTTATCCCCTGCTTGTTTCAATACGCTGCACAGGGATGCGCAGTCACGTAGTGCCAGGTTAAACCCTTGCCCGGCAACCGGGTGTAAAAAGTGTGCGGCATTACCCATGATGGCGATGGACGTCCGCACCTGCTCACAGGCGTGAATAAGCTGCAGGGGGTAGCTGTCACGGCGACCCACTTGAACAAAATTACCCAGGCGATGACCAAAGCGTTCTTGCAGCTGCTTTAAAAACGCATCGTCGGACATGTTTAAAATCTCGTCGGCCTGATGACTGGGTTGAGTCCAAACTAAAGCGCTTTCTTGTCCATGATCATTTAATCCTAAAGGCAGCAGTGCCATGGGGCCTTCATCGGTGAAGCGTTCGTAGGCGGTGCCTTGGTGTGGTTTGTCAAAGCGCACATTGGCGATAATGGCGGTCTGCTTGTAGTCGTCAACCTGAGTGTCGATTCCCAGGCCTTTTCTTAAGGGCGAATCGGCGCCATCGGCAATAACGGCCAGCTCTGTGGTGAGTGTGGAGGTTTCGCCATCTTTACTCACGCTGATTTCAGCGCCATTTGGAATGAGCTGGAGCTTCTCAACCTTGGCGGGGGTCAGTAATGTGATGTTTGTTTGTTCCTGCAGGTGCGCCAACAGGGCCCGGCCTATCCATGCATTGGGTACGACATAGCCCACGGCGTCCAAATTCACTTCTTCAGAGGTGATTAAACTTCCGCCAAAATGTCCGCGATCGGAGACATGCACTTGGCGAATGGGGGTGGCGTGTTCGGCCAAGGTTTTCCATACCCCAATATGCTCTAGTAAGTCTACGCTGCCAGAGGCAATCGCCGTGGAGCGGTCATCAAAGCTGGGCTGGAAAAGGGGCTTGCCTGCTTTAGGCAGCGGAAACGCTTCTATCAAAGTAATCTGACGATCCGTCAAACTTTTAGCGAGCATGGCGGCCAGTGCAGCACCGACCATGCCGCCGCCGATAATGGTAATATCTGTATGGTTTGTATGAATATTAGAATCAGTCATGGCCTGCCATTAGTGCTTCAATGTCATCTACCGTTTTGGGTGCTCCGCTGGTCATCACTTCACAGCCGCTGTCGGTAATTAATACGTCGTCTTCAATGCGAATGCCAATACCTCGCCATTTGCTTTCAACTTGAATGTTATCGGGTGCAACGTAGATGCCTGGCTCTACCGTCATGCACATGCCTGGCTCTAATACCCGCCATTCGCCACCGACTTTGTAGTCGCCAACGTCATGTACATCCATCCCCAGCCAGTGGCCGATACGGTGCATGTAGAATTCTTTATATTTCTCGTCTTCTATGAGTTGATCCAGATCACCGTTTAGCAAACCAAGTGCTAATAAACCCTCGGTAATTACCCTGACGGACGCTTCGTGGGGTTCATTCCAGTGATTGCCGGGCTTGATCTTTTCAATAGCGGCCTGTTGAGCGGAGAGAGTCAGCTCGTAGAGCGCTTTCTGTTCTTTGTTGAACTTACCGTTAACAGGGAAGGTGCGAGTGATGTCGGCGGCGTAATGCTCCAGCTCGCAGCCCGCATCAATCAGGACCAGGTCGCCACTATAGAGTTCATTTCTGTTTTCAACATAGTGCAGAATGCAGCCGTTATCTCCGCCGCCTACGATCGAATTGTAGGCGGGATTACGAGCACCGTTGCGGGCGAACTCGTGAAGGATGTCGGCCTCTAACTGATACTCAAAGACGCCAGGTTTACAGGCTTTCATGGCGCGGATATGCGCATTGGCTGAAATTTCTCCGGCCTTGCGCATGATGCTCACTTCGGTAGCGCTTTTGTATAAGCGCATATCGTGCAGGTAATGGTCGAGGTCGAGAAACTCTCCAGGAGGATGAGCGCCGGAACGCACCTTGGCGCGAATGCTGTTGACCCAGCTCATAACCTGGTGATCGAAGTCGGTGTCTTTGCCCATGGCGTAGTAGACACGCTCACGACCCTCGATCAGCCCGGGCAAAATCTCATCGATATCGTCGATAGGAAACGCATCATTAGCGCCCAGGTTTTTACAAACACCTTCTGGTCCCAGACGATATCCGTCCCACGTCTCTCTTTCTCGATCACGCTCGCGGCAAAACATGACGTACGCACCGTGTTCGCGTTCGGGAATCAGTACCAGCACCGATTCGGGCTCCAGAAAACCGGAAAGGTAATAAAAATCACTGTCTTGGCGATAGAGGTATTCGGTATCACGCGAGCGAGTACGCTCCGGGGCAGCAGGCAAAATAGCAATGCTGTTAGGCTCCATGTGGGCCATTAGCTGTTTGCGGCGGCGGGCGAACTCTTTGTTGGTGATCGTAAGCACTGAGTATTCCATGTGTGATGGAGAATTAATGCAAGATAGCGTTCGGTTGGCTACTTTGTGCATCGTTTGCCTGTTGCTGTTCATTGGCGATGGCTTCTTTTTCTGCTCCGGTCCAGCCGTGAT
This sequence comes from Cellvibrionaceae bacterium, assembly GCA_030597965.1. Taxonomy (GTDB): domain Bacteria; phylum Pseudomonadota; class Gammaproteobacteria; order Pseudomonadales; family Cellvibrionaceae; genus JAUVQU01. The sequence continues at coordinate 5,817 of JAUVQU010000059.1, read as the reverse complement.
GGGTGAACAGGGTTAAAGCCGCCATGCGAACGTATTCGGCAATATCAATGAAATCGTTTTCTGCTGTTCCTGAATTATCATCTTCTGACCCGTCACCAATACTGACAATGGCGGCCATGTCTCGCAGGGCATCAGCGCAATCTTCATTGAACTCTGTGGTGCCCGCAACACCAGAACTGCCGAAGCCACTTAAAAAGCCGTGACACCATTCACCCAGTGCGATGGAGCGATCCTGTAAATCAGCGTCGTCTCGAGGCAGCAGCAGGTGAAAACTGTAATCGGTGTCTTGTAATTGGGCCAGCACAATATGGTAGAGGCGAGCGATGGTCGTTTGTCCTGCATTGTCATGGTCATATTGAATAGTGCCGTCGTCCTCGGTCTCAAGGTCAAGAAAGCCTAGTGCTTCAATTTGCCACTCATCGGCCTCCAGTCGCTGGCCGCCGCATAGCTTGCCGCTCAGCATGCCGTGTAATTCTGCTGGGCTGTTCAGTGCGCCAATCGGGACTAACAGGTGGTTGAGATCTTCGTAGGCGGGAAGTGCTTCAATCTTGTTCATAGTCTTAATCAGAATGTTGCGAAACGGGAGGCATTCTATCACGTTGTGGTGTCGGCCTGTATGTATGAAAAGCGAGCTCAAAGGGCAATTGTTTCCATAAAAGCCGTAACTACCCTAGAATCTACTTTAAGATTTGTTGACCGCCCATAGATGGGGCAATTATAGTAGCGCCAATAACTGTTAGCTAATAACCCAATTCGCTGGGGATGTGATTTTCATGACCGACGATTTATTTCAGATGCTGGAGTCCAAACTGGAACTGCTTATCGAGCAGTGTTCGAGGTTGGGTGAAGAAAACCGGCACCTTAAAGAGCAGCAGTCAGAGTGGCAGGGTGAGCGAGTTCGTTTGGTTGAAAAGAATGAGTTAGCTCGTAATCGCGTTGAGGCAATGATCTCGCGTTTGAAACGCTTAGAAGCAGAAATTAAATGAGTGCCGAGACCGTTTTCGTCAAAATTCTTGATAAAGAATATCAAATTGCCTGTCCTCGAGAGAAACGTGAAGCCCTTCTTGATGCGGCTAATCATCTTAACGAGCGGATGAATGAAATTCGTGCGAATGGATCTGTTATTGGTCTGGAGCGTATTGCGGTTATGGCGGCGTTGAACTTAAGTCACGATTTACTAGAGACTAAGCCGACACCGAAAAAAGATAGCGATGAAGCCCTTCGCCGTTTGTCGGATCGTGTCGATCAGGCCCTGCACAAGTTTTCTTAATATTTTTTTCGCTAAAACCCTTACTTTTTGATTTGTCTAGCTGTTAGTTGAGCTTTCGGCTGGCTATAATCTAATTTCCTGGAGTGTTGGCCAGTCAGCGAGTCCTCGAGCCGATAATCTATACCCCGGAGGTTTGTTGTGGTGTTGGCGTGCATGCCCGCAAGTCGGGACGCCCGATACACTACGGGAACCACCACCTTGAACCTTACGGTTCAGGGCCAAGCCGACAGCGGCATTTCGGGTTTCTTTCTTTGATTAAAATGGCGTAGGCGCCACTCTAATCGTCGTCGTAAACATGCTTAACGCAAAAACGTGGTTTTCTTGCATTTATGCCGCTCGCGCCAGCGCGCCCTTGCGCTTGGGCCCGGAGGCAAGTGATAGTGATGGCACGATTTTGATTCTCGCGTCGATTTGCCTGTTCATCTACACCGCTTTACTAAAGTTTATGTGGGATATCAGACATTCAAAAAAAGTGTGATAGCCTTTTAGGCATGAATTTGCCATTTGATCGCACTGAACTTCGAAAAGTATTACGTCAACGCCGCAGCGCACTCAATTTTGCGCAACAGCAGCGAGCTGCGTTTCAGTTGGCCAAGCGTATTAAATGTCAGCCGCTGTTTGTTCGCAGTAAGCACATTGCTTTTTATTTACCTAATGACGGTGAGATCGATCCGGGCTTATTGCTCGACGCAGCACTGCGTATGGGGAAGCAATGTTATCTGCCCGTTTTGGCGCAGGGATTATCGCAAGCGGGTCATCTGTGGTTTATGCCATTCAATAAAAATACCGTTTTAACCTGCAATCGCTTTGGTATTCCTGAGCCAGCTATTGATCACCGAAAAAAGATAAAACCCGAGCAGTTGGATTTAGTCTTAATGCCGCTGGTGGGTTTTGATGCCGATGGTGGCCGTATGGGAATGGGTGGTGGGTTTTATGATCGTACGTTTGCGTTTAAGAAGAATATACCTGCACACAAAACCTGGTTGCTTGGGTTGGCGCACTCCTGCCAGCAAGTGGAGCAACTGCCTATTGAACCTTGGGATGTGCCGATGGATGCGGCGGTGACAGAGTGCCAAGTGGTGTATAAAAAAACGAAGAATATGTCCCGTAATTTTCTCTAGTCTTAATTAAAGACGGGTACAAATATGACCTTCGGTGAGCTAATTGATTACCTTTCCTCAAAGCCTGAAGCGGAGCTGTGCTATCCGTTTTATCCCGATGTGCCAGTCTTTAAAATCAAAGGTAAAGTATTTGCCATCGCCTCAGAAAAAGAAGGAAAGTCACAGGTCAATTTGAAGTGTGACCCGGAGTGGTCGGAAGCACTGCGTATGATGTTTGACGGCGTTAAGCCTGGTTATCACATGAATAAGCGTCACTGGAATACGTTATACCTTGATGCCGATTTGCCCGATTCGGAAATTAAACGTCTGGTGGATCATTCCTATGGGCTAGTCGTAAAAGGGTTAACAAAAGCACAGCGTAAAGTGCTTAAATTACATTATGACGATGTGCAACTTTATGGTTTTGAAATAAAAGAATAAAAACACTAGGAGATAGTTCGAGCATGGCAAAAGTATTCGCAATGACAGGCGGCGCAACCGGTATTGGTAAGGCGTTAAAAGATAAAATTGAGGCGCGCGGCGATCGCATGATCATAGCCGATTTAAGCGGCGGTGATATTGATGTGGACTTGTCGACGACGGAAGGGCGTCAAAAAGCCATCGCGGGTATTACGGCCTTAGCACCCGATGGCTTGGATGGTTTTATTGCGTGTGCAGGCTTAGGCCCTCATGCAAATCCTAAAACTATTATCGATAAGGTGAATTACTTTGCCGCTGTGGAGTGTGCCGAGGGTGTTAAAGCTCTGGTTTCCAAGAAAGAGGGAAGCGTTGTGATGGTGTCGTCAAATTCTGCGCCTATGCTTGAAGAAAAACCTTATCTGGATTTGATGTCGTCTGGCAATGAAGTTGGCGCTGAGGCTTATATCGAAGCGCTTACCAATGAAGACAAAGGCTTTAACGCCTACGGTGGTTCAAAGAGGGCGCTAGCTCTATGGACGCGCAGCAATGCACCAGCGTATGCCAAGCTGGGTATGCGCTTGAATGCGATCGCCCCTGGGCCGACGAATACAGCGATGACCGCAGGAACTGCTGCCGACCCAGTCTTTAAAGACAGCATGGAGCAGGCATGTGCAGCGATTCCTCTGGGGGTGGGTGAGCCAGACATGATTGCGGATGCCATGTTATTTTTGCTGGATGACGCTTCACGTTTTGTAACGGGTGTTGTGCTGTTTGCCGATGGTGGGCAGGATGCGTTTATTCGCCCGAATGCGCTATGAGGCCTCTGCACGAAAGCTATTTCACTTTTATGCGGCGCCGCTTAAAAGCGCCTGCTGTTGGTGAAAAGGCACTCGCTTAGAAGTACCTGCTTTTTAAAATCGGTCATTTATCACGTATAAATTCCCCTGTTCCGGGCATTTTAGCCTGGATTGAAAACAAAATTATCTTCCGTGCAAAGGCCTTGCTTTAATGACAAACTCCCCGACAATAGGCAAGTGATCGGAAACAGTGAGTGTGTCGTGCTGGCGCACATAGCTATTTTTGATTCCCCACCCCTTACTGTAAAACAGATAATCAAGGGTGCGGTCGGGTAGGTTCACTTTTGGATTGTTGGGCAGGTGAGTGTACCAGTTCGCCGCTTTCTCCCCCTGTAAATTATCTAACGGCGGTACCGCACCATAGCGTTGATAAAGCACATTGAGCGCGCTGTCCTTATCGTAATGCCCGGTGCCATTTCTACTTAGATCGCTTTGTTGATGGCCTCCATCGGGCGGTAAGATGTTTAAATCACCGCCTAAAATCCAAGGAACGTCTTTTCTGTTTAGTTCATCGAGGCGAGTCTGAGTGGCGGCTATTTGCTGCTGATTAACTTGAGTGCCGGCGCCCCACGCATCAAAGTGAGTGTTTAGAATTGAGACGATGGTTTGGTTGGGTAATAAAATTGCTGTTTCTAAAATCGCACGATGAAAATAAAAATGTTGGGAAAAAGCATTATTTTCGACTAGGGGTAGCTGATGCCGTGTGGCGGTATGAATCGGATATTTAGACAAAGTAGTGAGCTTCATGCTGACAGGCCCAAGTACCTTTGGGTGTGGTATAAAATCAGCTTGCCAGTAATGGGCGTCGGCGTAACAGGGGTAAAGCGGTTTGCCAGTCTCGGTGGTTAATAGCAATTGAAGCTCGGCCAGTTGATCGCGATTGTGTGTCCGTACATCGCCGGCATCGTTTATTTCTTGCAGCAGGACAATATCGGCATTTTCACTGCGAAGTATATCGGCGACTTTTTGTGTGGTTAAGCTAATGTCTTCATTGCTGGGTCGTGAATCTGGGCCGCCATCTATGTCGTAGAAAAAAATGTAGGATTTCCCCGCCATATACTGCACGTTAAAACTCAGCACTTTTAATGGGCGGTCTGCGATTTGATCTGATGGTTGAGCTTGAGTTGTAGAACAATAAAAGGGTGCGATTTCAATTGCTTCGGGCACCCGAACCCCATGCCATATCCAGGCAAGGCCAACAGTTATCACAAGCGCGAGGCTCGACAGGGTATAACTAAGAGCTTTAAACATGGGTTTCTGGCTTAAATCACAGCGAGGCTAAAATGGTTTCGGCGCTGCTTTTGTCGATGCCTTTTGCATCCACGTTCAGCAATTGGACCACGCCATTGTTAATAATCATGGCATAACGCTGGCTGCGTTTGCCCATACCAAAGCCGCTGGCATCGAGTGTGAGGCCCAACGCTTCGGCCAGATCACCATTGCCATCGGCCAGCATAATAAGGTGCTCGGCATTTTGATCCTTGCCCCAGGCGCCCATCACAAACGCATCGTTCACCGAGGTACAGATGATACTGTCGACACCTTTGGCTTTGAATTTGTCGGCGTTGATCACAAAACCTGGCAGGTGGGTCATGGAACAGCCGGGAGTGAATGCACCAGGCACAGCAAACAGCACTACTTTTTTATCGGCAAATAATGAATCAGTGGTGACAGCTTCTGGGCCATTGGCGCCCATGATCGAGAGGGTGACGGATGGAATGTTGTCGCCGACGTTGATACTCATGCGTTGCTCCAAAGTGATCAAAGGGTTCTAAAGAAAGCTCTGCAGTCTGGTTCATGTTATTTGGTATTACAAGCCGTAACAGTCTTGCATCGCCCTAATAAAATAAGGCATGGTACGCCCCACGTTGCTCTACCACAGTGAAGAGCATAAAAAGGAATGAGAAGAATGACAATAAGAAAGAAAGCCGTTTGGTGTGGTGTGGCTTCAGCCGTAATGTGGATCACCTTGAGTGCTCAAGCGGACACGGCGTCAGTTAACTGCCGGGCGCTAGAAAATAATGCGGAGCGCTTGGCCTGTTATGACAGGGAATTTGGGGGCCAGCAAGCCATGGGCCAGCAAATAATGGACCAGCAAATAATGGACCAGCAAATAATGGACCAGCAAGTAATAGCCCAGCAACCTGGAGGCCAGATAGAAGAACAGGTG
>JAUVQU010000078.1 GCA_030597965.1 Cellvibrionaceae bacterium | reverse complement strand
GAGTACGCTCATTGCGTAACATTCTTTCTTAGTGCAAAGCAGGCATTCAGAGACACACCTTCCAACACAAGTTCGGCATCCGTTCGGAGTTCGGCAAACGGAATTCGTTGCGCCACATGAGCTTCTGGGCGACTCGGCACAAATACAGAATCAGGAAGTTCGGCCATGGCTCGGCGTCACGGGAAAGGCATAGAACGGACCGAGAAAGCCCTTACGAACCTTAGACTTAGAGCAAGCCACAGCGGCATTTAGCAGAATAGATAAATCGATAGGTATTACACCTCACAGTATGGTTTGTGCATGTCTTGATCGGTGTAAATCCTTCAAAAAGAAACCTTACCTTATTGGAGGAGCGGAAGAAGAGTTAACATGTTAGCGACTTCATGGCTCTCAAAAGTAGTTGCTATAAGCGAGGCTAAAATTAAAGAGCTGCGTTCTAGCTGTTTGATGCCACGGCAAACACCGCCGCAATCATGGCGAAAATTGCAACTTCGAACATCGGTGCCTTTCCCAGTTTTTCCAGCACCTGCGGATGTCGGCTCAGAGGGATACGCCACACGCTCATAAGACCGAAGCCTACCGCACAAGGCAATGCAATTTTTTCGGCCAACAGAGGCTCGTCCGCTGCAGCAAGCAAAATCAGGCCCCAGACAATATTCAAGCTGGCGCAGAAGGCCAAAAAATAATGCAGTACACCATCATCACCAAGCGACGACTGCCTCTTAGTAATAAATTGCAGTGGTGGCAGTGATATCAAGACACCACCAGCTAACAGAAGCCAGCCAATAATGCCGACAAATTGAGAGTAGTGCTGCATCATATTATTACTCCATTGTTTTATATTGTGCTGCTACCCTAGCCCCATAACGTACATCCCGAGTTGGCCCGACACCACCTTTGTGGGGTTAGCAGCTGTAAATACGGTAGAGACAGAAGTGGATTGGCCAGCGGTGAAAACAGCACTGACATATGGTCTATTCTGCTATCAAGTAATCCTCGGCCAAGAAAGTCGCCTTTCCCCACAGCTTGTTGGCAAGCGCCATATCAGCTGCATGTCCAGTCGCAGCTCTTAGGTCACAATCGGCAAAGTGTTCACCGCTCATAGCCCCAAGTGACGGGTGAGCTGCAACCAGACACTGCGTTGCTGCGCCCTGAGGTATCGAGCGCATCCATGGCCCTCCGTACTTTGATATAAGCTTGACCAGGAAGGTTTCCGTATCATGCGCCAGATTGGTTCTGATCAGGCCGGGGTGAATGGCATTGGATGTGACATTGGTACCCTTCAAGCGATCTGCCAGCATAATGTTCATCAGCATTATCCCAAGCTTTGAGTGACCATAGGCGGCTAGCCCGTCATAATTCCTGCTGTAGTCTAGATTATCAAAAGCAATGCCCTCTTCTTTTGGGGCCATTACATAAGACTCACTTGCGACTAGAGCTATGCGTGCGGTGGGGGCTGCCTTCAAAAGTGGCATCAAGTGATTTATCAGCACAAAATTAGCCAGAAAATTTACCGCAAACTGTATTTCGAGTGGCTCTTTGTATTTGTGAACCACGGTCAGGGGTGGCGCCATAATCCCTGCACAGGTGAGGACAACATCAAGTGAGGAAAACTGCTCTCTGATTGCTTCAGCGCAGACAACAATTGAGTCAGGGTCTGAAAGATCACAGGCAAATGGAGAGGTAACACCCTGTACTTCATCACACGCCGTTTTAACGAGATCCATTGTTCGATCAATGCCAACAACATGAGCCCCACGCATAGCCAAAACACGCATTGACTCGCGACCCAAGCCTGACCCGACACCGGTTACGAGAATTGTCTGACCGGATAAATCAATCCCTTCAGTAACTTGTTCAGCGGTAGATTTTTTATTGAAGCCTAGCTCTATACATCTTCGCTTGGAGCCGAATTTAAAAGCCGGAGGGAGTGCCATATCTATAAACTCTTAGATCGATAGTAATAATGATTGTTGAAATCAGTAGTATTAATTTTTCCGGGCAAGATGAATGGCCAGTTTTTTCAACGCCTTTCGAGCTTGCCACTTAAATATGCTCATCAACACGGGCGTAAAAAGTGCTGTCAATCCGCTTGCCTGAGTACGAACAGTCAACTTTAGCTCGCTACAACCTCCTGGCTGCTCTATCACTTCGTACCGCTCTGCATGGGCGTTGAAAATGGCAACCGTTCCACGCTCTAACCTAAACGCAAAAGATCGACCTTCTTCCCATTCAAAAAACTGTTCGAGCACTTCGGTATCTTTGACCCCGATTGTTCGCGTTGTTTTGGCTCCAAATGGCTGATGCCATTCAGCTCTTTCTATCGGCAACATAGCCAACCAGGATTCAGGTGCCTTTAGCGCTTCAAACAAAGTCGCGGCATCAACGGGCATTTTTTCTCGCAGCACGATACATTTTACCGGGTCACTCAAGAACTCCGCGCCTATTTTTTTATACTCTGTTATCTTTGCCATAGTTAATCTCTATAAAGACGCAACAAGAAAAGCCATTATTTAGAGTAGGGAAGGAAATAGCAAATGGGTCAAACATGGGCACTATCAGACATTGGTGATTTGTCGGGCAAGACCGCCATTATCACCGGAGGCAATACCGGACTGGGTTTAAAAACTGCACTTGAATTGGCACGCCGTGGCGTGGAGGTTGTCATCGGCTCCCGCTCTCCCAATAATGGCGAAGTCGCTGTTGCCTCTATCAAATCAGAAGTCCCCGACGCCAAGGCCAGCTATGGCCAATTAGATCTGACGGATCATGCATCGATTGATGCGTTTGCGACCGCTTTCCTGGAGACCCATGACCGTCTTGATATTTTGCTCCACAACTCTGGGCTCGTTATGCACCCGGTCTATGATCTTGCCCCCACGGGCCGAGAATTACAGATGCAAGTCAATCACCTTGGTCACTTTTTATTAACCTGTAAACTGATGCCACTCATCATAAAAACACCGGGCGCCCGAATCGTTCAATCAACAACGGTACCCTATGAAAAAGGCAATATTGATCTGGATGACTTTGATTGGACTGCGCGTAAATACAACCAAACACAGGCTTATTGTGACAGCCGTCTGGCACAACTTCTATTTGCTTACAAATTAAACGAAGAATTTAAACGGGGCGGAATTAACGCAAAGGCGATATCCATGCAACCTGGTCTGGTTAAGACGGAAGGCCTGAAAAATACTGAACTTAGCGGTGCGTGGATAATGAAAATTCTGGCACAATCACTTGAGAAGGGGTGCCTCACGCATTTACGAGCATGTACTGATCCTACAATTGACCCGAATTATTTCCTAGAACCAAAATTTAAAATCTTTGGCGACCCAACGCCCAAAATATTCAAAGACGTTGCGCGCGATAGTGAAATGGCCAGCCGCGTAGTTGCTCTATCTGAAGAGTTAACCGGCGCTAAGCTAAAAATAGTGTAGTCCCCGGCTATCGGAAAACCCAGAGTTCAGCTCGCTCAATTACCCTTTAAAGGTAGATGTTTCGCGAATCCATCTTCATGAGGGTCACGATACAAGCGGATAAGTAATCACTAAAATAAACCAGTTGATTTTGATTAGCATGCACCCTGCATTAAAAGAAAAATGTTAAGAATGAGGCGAGCCCCAAGTCCAAGCCTGAACAGTTAACTTGTTTGAAAAATCCACTAATCTGACTGTTCATCTGATGAAAAGCAACTTTCTAACACAGGAGGGGGACTGTAGTAGTTCATTACATTAATACTCTATTTGCTTCTTTTTTTGCTCTTAGACCGTGTGGTTGATTTTTCCCTGAGTACCGATTTCGGTTTCGCTTTAACCTTGTCTTTAGTCTTGAATGCTGGCAACCCGGCCACCTCTTCCAGCTCCACCAGGGCTTGCTCCATATAATCAACCAAGCGATGAGCCTGTGGCATTGAGCGGCGACAGGCGATAATGCCAAAATCAACGCTCTTGTCATAAGTCACCAGTGTGATATTTAACGCAACACCTTCCATAAGGACTGATACGGGGTAACAAGCTTCCAGGCGCGCACCGTTCCAATACATTGGCTGACGGATACCGGGTATATTGGAAATAACCGTATTAAAGGCTGGCAATCGACTGGCCAGTCCCAACTGCCCCAGAAATACACCCGGCATCATTAATACAGCGCTGAACACTTGTGCCTCTGTCGGTGACATATCCATATAAAATTCTTTCCCGGCACGGATCGATGCCTGGATTATAGCCATGCGTCTGGCCGGATCTTTAATGTTGGTAGCCAGATCAGCCCTGATCGTAGCTACCTTATTGGAAGAGTCAATATCGCCTTCGCTACGCAGTGAAACCGGTACCAGCACCTTGAGAGACTTTTCCGGTAACTCCGCGTGGTTCTGTAAATAGGTGCGCAGCGCGCCGGCACACATAGCCAGTACGGCATCATTAAAAGTACCGCCGAAGGCCTTGCCAATCGCACGAATACGAGCGAAGGGCCAGGATTGACCAACAAAATACCGAGCACCACCCACAGGAGTATTGATTGAAGTACGAGGCACGCCCTTGAAGGGCAGCGCCAATGCGCCAGCCTTATCTTGTAAACTGTTGCTTAAACGCTTCAAGGCACAGTATGCATTCACGCTGCTATCGAAACTTGCTTCCAATACCTCAGCGACATTACGCAGTTCCTTGTCACTGACAGGATCGGGGATTTCACGCCTCAATGCTGCGCGATAACGCTCCCCGGTCGCCAATGACAAAGGGGAATCAGCCTGTCGATCCTCAGGGTTGGGCGATAGCATACTGCGAGCAATGTGGATGAAGCGCTCCCCATCCATTGCAGCGTGGTGAGCCTTTAAATACACCGCAAACTGCCGATTCTCCAAACCCTCAATCAGGTGTACCTCCCAAAGTGGTCGACTGCGATCCAATAGGGTGGAGTGTAAGCGTGACACATGGTTAAAAAGCTCGCGGTAACAGCCCGGGTGAGGGAGCGCTGAACGACAAATATGGTAATCAATATCTATGGAGGGATCAGACTCCCAATAGCTAGCCCCAGCCAAACCCAGACGACCGGTTTTCAGTCGGACTCCGAAGGGATATTGAAAGTCTTCAACGTCGCGTAGTGTGTCCGCAAGCTCACTCAGAAAGGTTTGCTCATCGACCCCTTCCGGCATGGTGTACAGCGACACAAAACCAATATGCATGGGAATCTCGCGAGTTTCTTCCAGCAAAATTCCTGTATCTAAAAAGTTGAGCCGCTTCATACTGTCATTCTTCCTTCAGCACACCCGTAGATCGACAAAAACTCCACTGTGGCACCTTACACCTGACAAATGCTAAGAACTATATACAGTGTAGTGAATTAAAAACGATGGGAGAACGTTTATGTGGGCAGGCAGGCACCAGGCTTCGAGCACATTAGCTGTAACCTCCTCAATACTTTTAATCAACAGAGTTAAAACATAGAACTCAGGTCATTTACTAAATTTAGCAGCCTGAAACAGTAGGAGGCATGCAATAACACGAAGCAATGAGCCCACCTCCGCTCGATGTCGTATTTCCTCAATCACCTGGCTGATTAGAACACCCACACATCATATAGGGTCTCGGCTTATTGACCGCCCTGAACATAGCAACGATATATCCTCACTGAAATTGACTAGGGTGTTCAGTAGGATTAGCCTTGTTGTATAAAACTAAAGAGAGCTACTGATTTGAAATGTAAAACCATCATGCATAGCCCCCCAACCCGATTGTATGTCGACAATACAGTTAGGGAGGCGATTGACCTGCTGATCGAACATCACATGTACAATCTTCCAGTGGTTAACAGGGACGAGGTATTTGTTGGCGAGATCAGCACACGTCGTCTGACAGGCCTACTGTTGCCCGATAGCATCAGCATGGATATGGGTCTGAAGCATACTGGCTTCATGCGTGAAACGCTGAAAGATCTGCACCAACGCCTCAATAACGTAAGTGATCAATTGATCTCCCAGTATGTGGATACAGACATTAACGTTGTCTATCCAGACTCTCCCCTGATGGACGCCTTAACTCTGCTCTACCACAACAAATATATCCGGATTCCCGTATTGGACCCTGACAATCAGCAACTGGTTGGAGGGATTTCCTTTATCACTTTGCTGCGCGCACTGGAAATGGAAGAGTGATGTACGAAACGGCACAGGAAGTTGTGCTGGGCTTGAACCCAATGTGGGTGTCGTGTGCAATTTTCATCACAACCTATGCGTTATTAATCAGTGACATCATCCACCGCACGGTTGTGGTTATGCTCGGCGCAGGATTAATGATCCTGACTGGCGTGCTCAATCAACAGCAGGCCGTGGCTGGGGTAGATTTCAACACCATTGCCCTCCTAACGGGCATGATGATAATTGTAGCGATAACCAAACAGTCGGGAGTTTTCCAGTATCTGGCTATCTGGGCCACCAAAAAAGTAGATGCGAAGCCCCGTGGCATTCTACTTATGCTGGCAACAGTAACAGCGGTGCTGTCAGCACTGCTGGACAATGTAACGACGGTGCTCTTGATTGTGCCGGTAACCTTACTGATCGTGGACAAACTGGAACTGTCTCCCTATCCGTTTTTAATCGCAGAAATATTTGCTTCCAATATAGGAGGCACTGCCACCCTTATCGGTGACCCACCTAATATCCTGATCGGTTCAGCGGTAGGGTTTTCGTTTATGGATTTCGTCCGTGAGCTGGGCTTAGTGGTCATCGTAATCCATACAGCCATGCTGGTCATGCTGGACTTTATCTGGGGTCGCCGACTGACCACCACCGAAGAGTGTCGGGAAAAGGTTATGGCGTTTGAGGAAAAAGACGCAATAACCGACAAGCGCCTACTGATTCAATCGCTTACGGTTCTCGCAATGGTTATCGCTGGTTTTATGCTAGCTGAAATCATCCACCTGGAAACTGGCAGTATTGCGCTGTTTGGTGCCACTCTTCTTTTACTCCTCCACATATTAGGCCGCAGTAGCAAGAATCAGTCTAAACGTGTGAATGGTATTCTTGATGAAGTAGAGTGGAGTACCCTGGCGTTTTTTATCGGCCTTTTCGTCTTGGTTCACGCGCTGGAAGTGAATGGTTTACTGGCGATTCTGGGAGAAGGCCTTGTGGAATTTTCCGGGAGTGATATCCAGTTGACGGCCTTTGTGACTCTCTGGTTCTCTGCCATAGCCTCGGCCATTATCGACAACATTCCTTTTGTTGCCACTATGATCCCATTACTACAATCAGCCTCCACGGGACTGGGTGGCGAAGAAGCAATGGCACCTATTTGGTGGGCCCTGTCACTTGGCGCCTGCCTAGGTGGTAATGGCTCACTGATTGGTGCCACAGCAAATGTGATTGTAGCCGGTTTCGCAGAGCGTGCTGGTTATCCGATAAAATTTTCACGTTTTCTATTAATCGCCATTCCCATTATGCTGCTGTCTGTGATGATTGCTACGGGATATCTCTATTTACGACATTTTGCCGGGCTGTAAAAGAGCAGCCTATTTTTTATACGAATGCTTATCGCAGAGTACCCAACTCAACTCTCATTTAAGCTCGGGGCGGATTCCCAGCTCAAGTCTGGGCGGGTCTTTATGCCCTGTTGATACAGCACCCTCTTCTAATACACTGACCAGACATTACCCATTCAGCCAATTCACTACAGACTCCCGACTCGGAATTGAGCCTGAATGGACAAGTGTTTCGTCAATCACTATAGCGGGGGTACTCATCACACCATAAGCAAGCATCGCCTCAGGGCTTGATTCCTTCTCAATATTCACTTCTACACCCAACTCTAAAGCCACAGCCTCGACCAGCTCCGCGGCCTTTATGCATTTCTTACAACCACTGCCCAACACTTTTACTGTCTTCATTATGACTCCGTATTTTTCGCAAGTTTACAAACCTACTTAATATTTTAAATAAAGGGATCCGCAATATTCAGCAGCCAGCCCGCCAGCGTAAATGCCACTAGTAACAAAGAAAATAACACGGCCAATAATCGCCATTGCATAACCTGTTTAAGCAAAATAAATTCAGGAAAACTGGCGGCGACCGTACTCATGCAAAACGCCATAGTAGTCCCCACAGGCAAGCCCTTCACAATTAGGCTTTCCATCACAGGAATCACAGCCGTTGCATTCGAGTAGAGGGGAATTCCCAGTAGCACAGCCGCAGGAACCGACCACCATTGTCCGTCACCCAGGTGTGTTTCAATCCAGCCGTCAGGTACAAAACCGTGTAATGCAGCACCCAGGCCAACCCCTAAAATAACCCATTTCCAAACTCGCCCAAAAATGTCCGTCGTTTCTTCAACGGCAAATCGATGACGTTCCAACATAGTAATAGTCGATTCAACTTCATGCGGATCTGCCACGTTTGACTCCTGTCTTCCTCGTTCAAGTGCCTCCGCCGCAAAGGACTTCAACCAACGCTGTGCGTTTATGAAATCAAGAAATACACCACTGATAATACCGATACCCATGCCAACAACGACATAGAGTAGCGTGAATTTCCACCCAAGAAGACTGACAAGCAGCAGTACTGCCACCTCGTTAATTAATGGCGAGGTAACCAAGAAAGCCATGGTGATACCAATCGGAATACCCGCCGAGGTAAAACCAAGAAAAACAGGAATACTTGAACAGGAACAAAATGGCGTGATCGCCCCCAGGGTAGAACCCAGGATATAGCCTAGTCCCTTGTGCTTATCTGCCAGATAATCTCGAACCCGCTCAATATTTAGTGACGCCCGGACTAATGCAATGATGTAAATCATTAGCAACAGCAAAACAAATATCTTGCTGACATCTTCAACAAAGAAGTGCAACGCATCACCGAGTTTTGTTTCGGCCGTCAAGCCGATCTGGCCATAGACCAGCCAACTGGCAAAATCAGTGAATATTTGAAACATTGGAAACCTCTAAAACAGGTATAGAAGTATTAAGAATGATATTTACAGACTAGCGGGCCGTATTGTTTCCAGCATATTAATCAATCACACCAATCACTTTCCCTCTATACGCATGAGGAAAACCTTGTTCTGCAATCATTCCTGTAAATAGTGAATCGATCGTTCACAAAGGCTTTGTCAAACTGAAAGCACCTCGTATCTGGCCAAGCGAGTAACCCGTAGCTATATCATCTGGATACTGAAGATGAAGTGCTTCCCTCACTTCGACCGAGAGGGAGTCACCATGACACCCCAAGCAAAGCCCTTCAACCGGCTGAGCTTTGATGAATCGATATTGGTTATCGATAACTTCCGAATGAACCATAGTGTCCACTGGCAGGCCTTCCAACTGAAGCCGATCAAACTTTTCCAGGATTTTCTTCTCAAATGGATCTGCCGTTGCGCTTTTATTATTACGGGGTTTCAAACTGACGCGTTTAACAACCCATCCCGTTTCCGCACTTAATTGTTCGGCTATTTTAGGTGCTTCGTTAGAACATATATTTATAGCGTGACCGAAACCGCCCGACTGGACAGCTTGTTTTAATTTCGGCTTTAAGGCGCCTCCAAATTGCTTAACAATACTTACAGCCTCTGCTTTTAGAGCCTCCTCGCCAGCTAATTCTTCAGCGCTTACTGATACCGACACCAACATAGCAACCTGTAAACTTACACCAATAACAAGTAAACGGAATCTCATTCTATTCTCCTGAAAAACAAACCAGTCATTTGACTGCAATCCGCAGCTTAAATAAAAAAGGGACTGAGCCAGATGGTTAACCCTACTCCCAAACGTGAAAAATTTAAATGTTCATATTTAAACCAAAACAGCACCACATACTGGGCAGATTAATTTAGATGCGGCGCACT
>JAUVQU010000174.1 GCA_030597965.1 Cellvibrionaceae bacterium | reverse complement strand
TAGTCTAACTACGATCAATGGAGGGTCAGAAAGGTGGCCACCCTTATTCAATATATTGCCCCTCTGGCTGTGATTTTCAAGTGTTTTTTTTAAAATTCTCTTAACTGTTCACGATTTAGCTCCATTTCAATTTTTAAATAAAAGTTAACGTATTGGTTTGTAGCGGGGGGAATGAAAAGGTAAAAAAACATTTTTAATACCTTGAATCTTTTTTATATGACCTTACTTATTTATTACAGGCGGCCTGATAGGGGCCTGTAAATGGAGTGTAATGCTCTGCAAACAACTGGGCTTTGGCCAGTTAACTTTAAATATTGCTTCGAGGGCACACCTTAGAATTAAAAGTGTTCCCTCCACTAAGGATATTATTATGCGTACTTTTGATGTTTCTCCTCTATACCGTAGCGCCATTGGTTTTGACCGGATGGCCAATATTGCTGATTCTCTACACCGTGCTGAGCAGTCTCAGCCTAGCTATCCGCCATACAACATTGAGTTGTTGGCCGAGAATCAATACCGAATCACCATGGCCATTGCCGGTTTCAGTGAAAATGAACTGAATATTCAAACCGAGCAGGGCACTCTGACCATCAGCGGTCAGAAAAACGAAGATGCCTCTGAGCACCAATATCTGCACCAGGGTATTGCCGGGCGCAATTTCGAGCGTCGTTTCCAGCTGGCTGACCACGTTAAAGTAGAATCGGCTAATCTGGAAAATGGTCTGCTGCATGTGGAGTTGCGTCGCGAAATTCCAGAGGCCATGAAACCCCGCACCATTAAAATCAGTAATGGTGCCATTGAGGCTAAAACAGCGACTGAACAGGCGGCTTAATTTAAACCTCGACCACGGCTGCTTCGGCAGTCGTTTTTATTTCCATGCTTGAATCGCACTTAAGACGAGTACCGACTCATGAGCCAATGCAGCCTTTGTCATGGCACAACCTCAGCGTATTGCTCCGATAAAAAACGTGATTATCTTTGTTGTGACAAATGCGGGCTTGTTCAAGTCCCCGCTAACTTCTGGTTGAGTGCTGCCCAAGAGCAATCCGAATACGATCTCCATGAAAACAGTATCTATGATGCAGGCTATCGTCGTTTTCTATCCCGTATGCTGGAGCCCATGTTCGAACGCTTGCCACGTGAGGGGCGGGACTCATTAATAGGGTTGGACTTTGGTTCTGGCCCAGAACCGATATTACAGAGCCTTTTTAAAGAGCGGGGTATTAAGCAAAACGTCTTCGATATCTTTTACGCCAATAACCCCCAAGTGCTTGAAACCAGCTATGATTTTATCACCGCAACAGAAGTGGTTGAGCATTTACAACAGCCTAAGCTGGAATTGGATAGACTCTGGGGGCAGCTAAAAATAGGGGGTTTACTTGGTCTTATGACCAAGCGTGTAACGCAGCTCGATGCTTTCTTGAAGTGGCACTATAAAAATGACCCAACCCATATCTGTTTTTTCCATGAGCAGACATTTCGTTATCTGGCCGGGCACTGGGGAGCTGACCTTGAAATTATTAGTAGTGACGTGGTTATTCTGCGTAAAATTAAACCGATGCAGGCTGAGCTGCCGTAAATAGTTTAGCTCGAACAGTCGACCTATAATCGCTGGGTGTTGTACCCAATAATTTCTTAAACAGCCCGGCAAAGTGGCTAATGTCTTGATAACCGACCTTGTCAGCAATTTGGCTAATGGTGAAATTACTAGTTTGCAGTAACTCCTTGGCCATATCGATTCTCAGTTCTTGCAGATACTGAAGTGGGGTTTTACTGGTGGCCTCCTTAAAGCGGCGATTGAATGTTCTTACACTCATGCCAAACCGTTCCGCTACTGATTTCAAACTGATCACTTTTTGAGAGTTACCCTGAAGCCACATTTGTGCCTGAACAATATCTTCGTCTGGGTGGTTGTGGTGTTTATCTTCAAAATAGCTGGCGCTTTCGTAGGTTCGACGTATTTCATGGGAGAAGTTACGTTCAACGTGCGAAGCCACACTGCGATCATAGATACGCTGAATAAGGTGCACCATCAAATCGGCCAATGAATTGACGCTGCCAGAACAGTACAGATTACCAGACTGAGTAATGAAGTATTGCCGCTTTAGTTCGACCAGCGGGTAGTCGCGCTGAAACTGGTCAAAGTAATGCCAGTGGGTAGTGGCTGGCTTGCCATCTAAAATGCCGGCCTCAGCTAAGAAACAACACCCAGTACTAACACCAATGATACTGCTACCTTGCTGATGCATACGCTGTAACCATTCAATCAATTCCGGATTTTTTCTGATTATAGGGCGCGGATTACGCCACAGGGCTGGAACTATAATAAGATCGGCGGATGTTGACTCATCATATGTCAGGTCTGGAATAAGGTTGATCCCGGCTTGCGTCGCTATAACCTCTTTATTTTTACTGACGGTGGCTATATCCAGCTTTTTATCGTTGGTATTTTTACTGCGTGCTGAGCTTTCCGCCGCACGCATCATTTCGACGGGCAACGATAGGCTGGTCGCGAGCATATGCTCTACCAGTACAAAACGAATGCTGGGTTGTTTCATTGGTCTATTCTCTAAAAACCTGTCAATCTGGCTATTATGCCTTTACTTATGTCCAATATGCCAGTAACTAAAGCTAGGTAAGAGCTCTAAACTACACTTTATCGTTCAGCTTAATTAAGGTTCAAAGTTATGTCTCGATTACCCGTCATCGTCGGTTTTGGTGGTTACAACGCCGCAGGCCGCAGTTCTTTTCACCAAGGCTTTAAGCGGATGGTGATTGAGTCTTTAGATGATCAATCAAGGCAGGAAACTATTGCCGGCCTTGCTGTCATGACCAACCTGGTGAAAGTTGTAGGCGGCCAATACGTTGATAATGAAAGTACACCTTTAACCCTTGAGGAGCTTGAAAATCTCTACGGGCAGCAGGTGCTCGAAGCTACATTGATTCGTCGTATTGAAACCTCTTTGATAGATGTTGATAACACGCCCTGGCATAAAGCCGTAAAACTCAATGGTGAAGGTTCTGAATTCACCATCAGTCGACGTGAATTACCATCGCCTTTACCTGAATCCTGGGAAGTTGAAGCCCTTTCAGACAAGCTCGTAAAAATCACTATGCACGGTGAATTGTCCGTTAAAATGGATTCGACCCGTGAAATGCCGGTGAAATCAGCGGGACAGTTACCAACTGGCTTTAATCCTGACGAGATGTATGCCTCTCGTTTTCATCCACGTGGCCTGCAAATGACCATCGTTGGCGTCACGGATGCCATCCGCTCCATGGGAATTGATTGGCAGGATGTTATCGCCGCCGTTGAGCCAGATGAGATCGGTGTCTTTTCCGGCTGTGTTTTCAGCCAAATGGATGAGCACGGCTTAGGTGGCATGATGCAATCCCGTTTAAAGGGTCGTCGTGTTTCAGCTAAACAGCTACCTTTGGGCTTAAACACAATGCCGGCTGATTTCATTAACGCCTATGTACTGGGGAGTGTTGGCTCTACTGGCTCATCAACCGGAGCCTGCGCTACTTTCTTATACAATTTACGTGTCGGTATTGAGGGTATTCAGGCGGGTAAATACCGTGTGGTGGTGGTTGGTAATAGTGAAGCACCCATTACGCCTGAAATCATTGATGGCTTTGCGGCCATGAGCGCACTGGCTACAGAGGATGGTTTAAAGCGCCTCGATGCTACTGATACGCCAGATCTACGCCGCTCAAGCCGTCCATTTGGTGAAAACTGCGGCTTTACGATCGCCGAGTCCAGTCAATACGTCATTCTTATGGATGACGAACTGGCTTTGGACCTTGGAGCTGATATTCACGGGGCAGCAACGGATGTGTTTATTAATGCCGACGGCTTCAAGAAGTCTATTTCGGCGCCAGGCCCCGGCAATTACATTACTTTGGCTAAAGCTGTCGCTGCCGCACGCGAGCTGGTAGGTGACGAGGGCATCCGCGAAAGAAGTTTTGTTCATGCCCATGGTTCCAGTACGCCAGCAAACCGCACGACTGAATCTGACTTATTTAATCGTGTCGCAGAAGCGTTTGGTATCAGCAATTGGCCCGTAACGGCCGTTAAAGCTTACGTTGGGCACTCTATAGGCCCGGCCAGTGGTGACCAGATTATGTCTGCTTTGGGTTCTTTTAAGTACAACTTAATTCCTGGCATTAAAACAATTGATAAGGTGGCAGACGATGTCCACCAAGAAAACCTAACGATTCCTATTGCTGATTTAGATACTTCAGCCGAAGGGCTTGATGTAGCCTTTATTAACTCAAAAGGTTTTGGTGGTAATAACGCCACGGGGGTCATCTTGTCGCCGACGATTGTAGAGTCAATGCTGTTCAAGCGTTACGGTGAAGAGCGCATGGAAGCCTACAACACTAAAAAGGCGACAACCGTCGCCAAAGCCAATGCCTATAATGAACAAGCCCTTAATGGTGAATTCAATATTATCTATAACTTTGGTACGGGGCTTATTAAGGATGCCGATTTGGATATATCCGATCGTGCGATTACAGTCCCAGGTTTTGATCACCCAGTGCTATACCGGCCTGAAACACGCTATAAAGATATGCTCAAATAGTTTTGAAAAAGCCTGCATTTAGCAGGCTTTTTTGTTTATGGTATGTCCTGGGTTTCATCACTCAGCCCTAATAAAAATAACTCAGGGAATACCCATGTCAGAGAAGGTCGGACAACGATTACAGTTAGTTCGTAAACTATATGGCCTTTCCCAGAGGGAATTGGCTAAAAAAGCGGATGTGGCTAATAGCGCCATTTCCGTTATGGAACAGGACTCGGTTAGTCCATCCATTGCCTCCATCGACAAGGTATTGTCCGGCTTCCCCTTAACACTCAGTGAATTTTTGCATCTTAATCTAGAGTCCCCCAGCTACACTACTGGTGAGCCTGCGGAATTAAGGGCCTCCGCCCCAAAGCTTGATTACTTTGAATTGACCGAAAACGAAAGTTCCAGAGTCATATTGTGTCGTCAGCCTAGTCGCTTATTCGTTCTTTCAGGCTCTATTCAGATGAGCAGTTTAGCCTCCGGCTGCCGATTAGATCAGGGGCAGTCTATTGTTCTAGAACCGATGACATTATTTAAAACACAGGCCACATCAGCAACCGCTCAATGGTTATTAGCGTATAACGAGGTTTAATTTCTACGTGACGCATCGG
>JAUVQU010000032.1 GCA_030597965.1 Cellvibrionaceae bacterium | reverse complement strand
GCATCTGGAAATCATTGTTGATCGCATGAAGCGTGAATTTAGTGTCGGGGCTAATGTGGGTGCTCCGCAAGTGGCATATCGCGAGACCATACGTAAATCGGTCAAAGCGGAAGGAAAGTTTATTCGTCAGTCGGGTGGTCGTGGTCAGTATGGGCACGTATGGCTCAGATTGGAGCCGAAAGAGCAGGGCTCAGGCTACGAATTTGTGAATGAAATTGTTGGTGGCGTGGTTCCTCGTGAGTATGTAGGCGCTATCGACAAAGGTATTGAAGAGCAAATGGAGAACGGTGTTGTTGCCGGGTATCCCATGGTTGACGTAAAGGTCACCTTGTTTGATGGCTCGTACCATGATGTTGACTCCAACGAGATGGCATTTAAAATTGCCGGCTCGATGGGGTTTAGAAACGGCGGAATACTGGCAGATCCTGTTTTGCTGGAACCGATAATGAAAGTGGAAGTCGTTACGCCGGAAAATTATATGGGTGACGTGATGGGTGACCTGAGTCGTCGCCGAGGCATTGTGCAGGGGATGGATGAAGGCCCTGCCGGCAAGATGATTAATGCCGAAGTGCCGTTGGCTGAAATGTTTGGTTATGCCACAGATTTGCGTTCAGCGACGCAAGGGCGTGCGACATATTCCATGGAGTTTGATAAATATGCCGAGGCACCTGCGAGTGTTGCCGAGGCGGTAATTAAAAAAGCTTCTTAAATAATTGTTATTAACAACTTAAAGATATTGAAAGAAAGGGGTTACGACCGTGTCCAAGGAAAAATTTGAACGAACGAAACCGCATGTCAACGTTGGCACCATTGGTCACGTTGATCATGGCAAAACCACGCTGACAGCCGCACTGACTAAAGTCATGGCCGAAAAGCACGGCGGTGAATTCAAAGCCTACGACCAGATCGATGGAGCACCTGAAGAGCGTGCCCGAGGCATAACCATTGCCACCGCACACGTGGAGTATGAGTCAGACAATCGTCACTACGCCCACGTTGACTGCCCCGGCCATGCCGACTATGTCAAAAACATGATTACCGGCGCCGCGCAAATGGATGGAGCTATTCTCGTCTGTTCCGCCGCCGACGGCCCTATGCCCCAGACCCGTGAGCACATCCTGCTGTCACGTCAGGTTGGCGTACCTTACATCGTCGTCTACATGAACAAAGCCGACATGGTTGATGACGACGAGCTGCTGGAACTGGTCGAAATGGAAATCCGCGAACTGCTGGACACCTACGACTTCCCTGGCGACGACACCCCCATTATCATCGGTTCTGCGCTGAAGGCGCTGGAAGGCGACACCTCTGATATCGGCGTGCCTTCCATTCACAAGCTGGTCGAAGCCCTGGATACTTACATTCCCATGCCCGAGCGCGCCGTAGATGGCGACTTCCTGATGCCTGTTGAAGACGTCTTCTCCATCTCCGGACGCGGCACCGTAGTGACCGGCCGTATTGAACGCGGCATCGTCAAAGTCGGCGAAGAAATCGAAATTGTTGGCATCAAAGATACTCTCAAGACCACCTGTACTGGCGTAGAAATGTTCCGCAAGCTACTGGATGAAGGTCAGGCAGGCGACAATGTCGGCGTACTGCTACGAGGCACCAAGCGCGAAGAAGTCGAGCGTGGTCAAGTACTCTGTAAGCCAGGCTCCATCAAGCCACACACCCAGTTCGAATGTGAAGTGTACATTTTGAGCAAAGACGAAGGTGGGCGACACACCCCATTCTTCCAGGGTTATCGCCCACAGTTTTACTTCCGTACCACCGACATCACCGGTGCTTGTGAGCTACCGGAAGGTATCGAAATGGTCATGCCTGGCGACAACGTCAACATGAAAGTAAGTCTCATCGGCCCCATCGCCATGGAAGAAGGTCTACGCTTCGCAATTCGTGAAGGTGGTCGTACCGTTGGTGCGGGTGTGGTTGCGAAAATTATTGAGTAGCAAATAGGGTAAAGAGAAAGGAAAATCTGACCAAGTGTCTTTTTTCTTAGATCTTTCATCTTTTATCTGATTTTTTAAGGGTTATAACAATGTCAGCAGGACAAAGAATTCGTATTCGGTTAAAGGCTTTTGATCATCGTTTGATCGATCAGTCTGCACTGGAAATCGTTGAGACCGCAAAGCGTACAGGTGCCCAGATTCATGGACCTATTCCGTTGCCAACTAAAAAAGAGCGTTGGACGGTTCTGACTTCACCGCATGTTAATAAGGATGCACGTGATCAGTATGAGCTGCGTACGCATAAGCGCCTGTTGGATATTATTGACCCGACAGACAAAACTGTAGATGCGTTAATGAAGCTTGATCTTGCAGCCGGTGTGGACGTACAGATAAAACTGGGTTAATGGAAAGTTTGTGCAAGGTTTGTAACGGACTTTCGCATACATATTAAGTACTAAATGAGGGTCGATTAAAAATAATCGACGCGAAGTAGAGGAATTTTACAATGACCATTGGGATCGTTGGCCGAAAAGCTGGAATGACGCGTATCTTCACGGAGGATGGGGCTTCTATTCCTGTAACTGTGATTGAAGTAGAACCGAATCGGGTTTCTCAGCTGAAAACCCCGGAGACGGATGGCTATCGTGCTGTGCAGGTTACTACAGGTAGTCGTCGCCCTTCTCGGGTGACCAAATCTGCCGCAGGTCATTTTGCAAAAGCCGGTGTTGATGCCGGTCGTGGATTGTGGGAATTCCGGCTGGATGGCACTGAAGGGAATGACCTTGAGCCAGGTTCGACGATCAGCGTTGATATTTTTTCTGAAGGTCAGAAAGTTGATGTGACGGGAACCAGTATAGGTAAAGGTTTTGCTGGCGTCATTAAGCGCTATAACTTTGGTATGCAGGATGCTACTCATGGTAATTCATTGGCGCATCGTGCGGTAGGTTCTATCGGTATGGGCCAAAACCCTGGACATGTTATTAAAGGCAAGAAAATGGCCGGACACATGGGTAATGCGCGCACTACAAACCAAAACCTGGAAGTTATACGTGTGGATGCTGAGCGTAATTTATTGCTTGTGAAGGGTGCCGTTCCTGGCGCCAAGGGTGGCGACTTGCTTGTGCGCCCCGCAATCAAGGCGAAGTGAGAGACTGAACCATGAATTTAAAATTAACAACTGCAACAGGTAAAGCATCCACTAAAAAAGTGGAAGTTTCCGAACAAACATTTGGGCGTGAATTTAACGAGGCGCTGGTTCATCAAGTCGTGACAGCTTATCTCGCTGGTGGACGTAGCGGAACTCGGAAAACAAAGAGTCGTTCTGATGTGAGAGGCGGTGGTGCGAAACCCTGGCGTCAAAAGGGAACTGGACGTGCGCGTGCGGGTACTATTCGTAGTCCTATCTGGCGCTCCGGTGGTCATACATTTGCGTTGTCAAATCAAGACCACTCTCAAAAAGTGAATAAAAAGATGTATCGCAACGCAATGCGTTCGATCTTGTCTGAGTTGTTGCGCCAGGATCGTTTGACTATTGTTGACAGCTTTAAAGTCGATGGCCCGAAAACTAAGGCTCTGCTTGAAAAGCTTAATGCGATCAAGTTTGAACGTGGAATTATTGTCACTGATGAGGCGACTGATGATTTATATTTGTCAGCCCGCAATCTCCACAATGTGGACATACTTGAGGCGAATGAAATTAACCCCGTGAGCCTGGTTGGTAGCGAAAATATATTAATGACTGTTGCCGCAGTGCAAAAGATTGAGGAGATGCTCGGATGAACAATGAGCGAATCATGAAGGTATTGCTTGGTCCGCATATAACCGAGAAAGCGGCTATTGTTGGCGATTCGGGTAATCAATATGTATTTAAAGTGGCAACAGATGCGACTAAGCCCGAAATTAAATCAGCAGTTGAAAAACTGTTCGAAGTAGAAGTTGATGCCGTGCGCGTCACTAATATGAAAGGCAAAACCAAACGTACGAACCAGGGTATGGGGCGTCGTAAGGATTGGAAGAAGGCATATGTTCGTGTAAAGGCCGGACAAGTGATCGACTTTGGTGGTAGCGAATAGATAAGCGATTATATAAATCGCACTATTGACTATTACAAATAGGAATCGGAGTTAAATAAGTATGGCAATTTTAAAAGCTAAACCGACATCCCCAGGTCGCCGTTTTGTGGTTCAGGTCACTAACCCTGATTTGCACAAAGGTGAGCCTCACGCGTCTCTTTTGGAGAAAAAATCGCGTACCGGTGGGCGTAATAACAAAGGTCGTATTACGACCCGTCATCGTGGTGGTGGTCATAAGCAACACTACCGTGTCATTGATTTTAAGCGTGATAAAGATGGGATTCCTGGACGCGTTGAACGTCTGGAATACGATCCGAACCGTAGCGCACATATTGCGCTGGTGTTGTACAAAGATGGTGAGCGTCGTTACATCATCGCACCTAAAGGTATTGAAGCCGGTTCTGAGATTATGTCGGGTAATGAATCACCGATTAAGCCTGGAAACTGTTTGACTCTGCTTCGGATTCCCGTGGGTACCACAGTACATTGCGTTGAAATGAAGCCAGGTAAAGGGGCTCAATTAATGCGTAGTGCAGGTGCTTCTGCACAGTTAGTTGCGCGAGAAGGTAGCTATGTCACCTTGCGTTTACGTTCGGGTGAGATGCGTAAAATTCAGGTTGATTGCCGTGCTGTTGTTGGCGAAGTTGGTAATAGTGAGCATAATCTTCGTAAGCTCGGTAAAGCCGGTGCATCACGCTGGCGTGGCGTACGACCAACTGTTCGTGGTGTTGCCATGAACCCGGTTGATCATCCGCATGGTGGTGGTGAGGGTCGTACATCGGGTGGTCGGCATCCGGTATCACCCTGGGGTATGCCGACTAAGGGTTACAAAACCCGAAGTAATAAACGTACTGATGGCATGATTTTGCGCCATCGTAAATCCAAGTAATTATTAAGACACTGAGAGAGAGCCAGGATCGTGCCACGTTCAATTCGCAAAGGGCCTTTTGTAGATCTGCACTTGATGAAAAAGGTGCTAGAAGCTGCAGAGAGCAAAAGTAGAAAACCGATCAAAACTTGGTCGCGCCGTTCGATGGTTCTTCCCGATATGCTGGGATTAACTATCGCAATCCATAATGGTCGTCAGCATGTGCCAGTATTTATTACTGAAGACATGGTGGGCTATAAGCTCGGAGAGTTTGCGCCAACGCGAACTTATAGAGGGCATACGGCCGACAAGAGAAGTCGGTAAGGGGTTTTTGAGATGGAAGTAAATGCAACATTAAGAAAGGCGCCGTTGTCTGCCCAAAAGGGACGGTTGGTTGCTGATCAAATTCGCGGACTTAATGTCGAAAGGGCATTGCAGGTTTTAGCGTTTAGCCCCAAAAAAGCAGCACATATTGTTAAGAAAATTTTGGAATCGGCCATTGCAAACGCTGAGCATAATGAAGGCGCTGATATTGATGAGTTGAAAGTTTCCAGAGTTTTTGTGGACGAAGCTCAAACTCAAAAGCGCATGCGCGCCCGTGCTAAAGGGCGTGGTGTTCGGATTTTAAAACGTTACAGTCATATTACTTTGACTGTTAGCGATAGTTAAACAAGGGGTCGGTAATGGGGCAAAAAGTACATCCAGTCGGTATTCGCTTAGGTATCGTCAAAGATTGGACATCCAAGTGGTTTGCTGATTCCAAAGATTTTGCTAATACGCTGAATCAGGATCTTGAAGTTCGTGCTTTTATTAAAAAGCAACTTAAGCATGCCTCTGTGAGTCGTGTACAAATTGAGCGACCAGCAAATAATGCCAGGATTACGATACATACCGCGCGTCCGGGTATAGTTATTGGTAAAAAAGGCGAAGATGTTGAGCGCTTGCGCCGGGACGTCACTAAGATGATGGGAGCTCCTGCAACCATTAACATCGAAGAAATTCGCAAGCCTGAGCTGGATGCTACTTTGGTCGCAGAAAATGTTGCCCAGCAGCTTGAGCGTCGCATTATGTTTCGCCGCGCGATGAAGCGTGCGGTGCAAAATGCCATGCGCTTGGGCGCACAAGGCATCAAGATTCGGGTTGCCGGTCGCTTGAATGGTGCCGATATTGCGCGTGCAGAATGGTATCATGAAGGACGCGTTCCATTGCATACCCTACGTGCTGATATCGATTACGGTACGGTGGAAGCTAGCACCACATACGGTGTTATTGGTGTGAAGGTGTGGTTATTCAAGGGCGAAGTATTTGATCAGCCTAAACCTCTAGGCACTAACGCCGAAAAAGCAGCCAGTTAGTTGTAGGGAGTAGAAACATGTTACAGCCAAAGCGAACGAAATTTCGCAAACAAATGAAGGGTCGCAATCGTGGTCTGGCTTTCCGTGGCGGTGATGTCAGCTTCGGTGAGTTTGGTCTAAAGGCCACAGGTCGTGGACGGATAACTGCTCGCCAGATTGAAGCCAGTCGACGTGCGATGACGCGCCATGTTAAGCGCGGTGGTAAAATTTGGATACGCATTTTTCCTGACAAACCAATTACCAAAAAGCCTCTCGAAGTTCGTATGGGTAAAGGTAAGGGTAGTGTGGAATACTGGGTCGCCCAAATTCAACCCGGCCGAATGTTATTTGAGATGGAAGGTGTGGACGAAAACTTGGCACGCGAAGCGTTCCAACTGGCTGCCGCCAAACTTCCAGTGGCAACCACATTTGTGACGCGGACGGTGATGTGATGGATGCGAAAGAATTAAGAAGCAAAAATGAGGCAGAGTTGAAGGAAGAGCTTCATGGTCTGCTGCGTGAACAATTTAACCTGCGTATGCAAAAGGGCATCGGCCAGCTGGGAAGTCCGGCTCGCATGAAGTCAGTTCGCCGTGATGTTGCTCGGGTAAAGACGATTATGAATGAGAAGATGAATGAAAAGAGCACAGGTGGCGCAGAATGAGTGAAGCCAAGACAAATCGGACTGAATCAGGACGTGTGATAAGCAACAAGATGGATAACACCATAACAGTGTTGGTGGAGCGCCGTGTGAAGCATCCTCTTTATGGAAAATATATTAGTCGCTCAACAAAGTTACACGTGCATGATGCAAATAATGACTGTAATGAGGGAGATGAAGTCACCATTTCTGAATGTCGACCCATTTCCAAGACTAAGTCCTGGAAATTAGTGGAGATTGTCAAGCGGGCAAACTAGTCCTCGCTTGGCTGCTGGCCTTAATTGGCTCGTGCAGATAGGTATCTGTATACAGTTACAGGCAGTTTCTTGGAAAGCCCAAAGCAACAAAAGATTTGGGCTTTGTACGTTTTAGTGATATAATGCGCGCCCTCAATCTGGTGGCCCCAGGTTGTTTTGTGCACATTTTGGCGGAGATGTTTCGATGATTCAGATGCAGACGGTGTTAGATGTGGCTGACAATAGCGGCGCGCGTCGACTGATGTGTATCAAGGTGTTGGGTGGTTCCAAGCGTCGTTACGCTGGTATTGGTGACATCATTAAGGTGAGCATCAAAGAGGCCATTCCGCGCGGTAAGGTGAAGAAGGGTGAGGTGTATAACGCCGTTGTGGTTCGTACTGCAAAAGGTGTTCGGCGCCCAGATGGTTCGCTGATCCGTTTTGATGGTAATGCAGCGGTGTTGTTGAATGCACAGTTGCAGCCCATTGGTACGCGTATTTTTGGCCCGGTGACGCGTGAGCTGCGTAGTGAGCGCTTCATGAAGATTATTTCATTGGCTCCTGAAGTTTTATAAAGAGTATTTACGATGCGCAAGATCAAAAAAGGTGATGACGTTATTGTCACTGCCGGGAAAGATAAAGGTAAGCGTGGTTCCGTTTTAAATGTAGCGGAAGACCGTGTGGTTGTTGAAAGCTGCAATATCGCCAAAAAGCACATTAAGCCAAATCCCAATGTTGGTGAGAATGGGGGCATTGTTGAAAGAGAGATGCCGCTGCATATTTCGAATATTGCCTTGTTTAATCCGGCCTCCGGCAAGGGTGAACGAGTAGGCATCAAGACATTAGAAGATGGCCGAAAAGTAAGATATTACAAGTCCAGCAACGAAGTTGTGGACCTTTGAAGGTAGATGGTGCGTCATGTCCCGATTGAGAGATTTTTATAAAGATACGGTGGTCGATCAGCTTAAGGAACAGTTTGGTTTCAAGAGTGTGATGGAGGTGCCAAAGCTGGAAAAAATAACCCTGAATATGGGGGTTGGCGAAGCTATCGGCGATAAGAAGGTTATTCAGCACGCTGTAAGCGATATGACGAAAATTGCTGGCCAGAAGCCTGTGGTAAATCTTGCGCGCTTATCGGTTGCAGGGTTCAAGGTTCGTGAAGGCTGGCCAATTGGTTGCAAGGTTACCTTGCGTAGTGAACGAATGTACGATTTTATGGATCGCTTGGTTAGTATAGCGATTCCCCGTATTCGTGATTTTCGTGGTTTAAAGGCAAATGCCTTTGATGGTCGCGGTAATTACAGTATGGGTATCCAGGAACAGATAATTTTCCCGGAGATTGATTACGATCAAATTGATGCTATTCGTGGTATGGATATTACGTTTACAACCAGCGCTAAAAATGATGACGAAGCGCGTGCGTTGTTGACGGCATTTAATCTTCCTCTCAAAAAATAGAGAAACAGGCATGGCAAAAACTTCAATTATTAATCGGGAATTAAAACGTGCGCGTACTGTTGAGAAGTATGCAGAAAAGCGTGCCCAGCTAAAGGCTCAGTTGAAAGACCCAGGTCTGTCTCCTGAAGAAAAGGCAGAGGCGCAACGCAAGTTTCAATTGTTGCCTAGAGATGCCAGTCCTTGCCGCCAGCGTAATCGCTGTCGTATAACGGGTCGCCCGCACGGGTATTACCGTAAGTTCGGATTGTCTCGTACGAAATTGCGCGAAGCCGCCATGCGTGGTGATATCCCAGGTTTGGTTAAGGCTAGCTGGTAGCCCGCCAATTTTTAAGGCTAGGTTAAGTAGGTTTTTTCCTGGGCAGTAAGTAAAATAAAATAGAATTTGTTGTTTTCCTGTGTGGCTGATTTTAGTTGCTGGGTTTAATTAGGAGTTTAATGGCATGAGCATGACTGATCCCATTGCGGATATGTTGACACGTGTTAGAAATGCGCTGTCAGCTGGTAAGCTGACTGTTGCAATGCCGTCCTCTAAGCAGAAGTTAGCAATTGCGGAACTTCTTAAAGAGGAAGGTTATGTCAGCGAAGCATCCGTTCAGGATATCGATGGTAAGCCGGTTTTAGAAGTTGCTCTCAAATATTATGAGGGTAAGCCGGTTATTGATATGATTAAACGCGTGAGCAGACCAGGCTTGCGTGTCTATAAGGGCAAGGATAAATTGCCGAAAGTGATGAACGGCCTAGGGGTCGCTGTAATTTCAACCTCAAAAGGTTTGCTGACTGATCGTGCTGCGCGCCAAGCGGGTAACGGTGGTGAAGTCATCTGCTTTGTAGCCTAGGGGAAAGAAAAATGTCACGAGTAGCAAATAGCCCAGTTCAGGTTCCATCAGGTGTTGAAATTACCCTTGCTGGCCAGACCGTCAAGGTTAAAGGTTCAAAGGGTGAGCTGTCCCATGAGGTTCATCCGGCTGTTGAGTTGAGCCAGGAAGATTCAGTTTTGAAATTTGCGGCGCGTACTGCTGATGCAAATGCTTTAGCAGGAACGACTCGCGCGTTGGTTAATAATATGGTCACAGGTGTTAGTCAGGGTTTTGAGAAAAAACTCACGCTGATTGGTGTTGGTTATCGCGCCCAAACTCAAGGCAAAACACTTAATTTGTCTTTAGGGTTTTCACACCCAGTCAGTTATGAAGCACCTGAAGGCATTACGATTGAGGCACCTAGCCAGACAGAAGTGATTGTTAAGGGTGTTGATAAGCAACAGGTTGGACAAGTCGCTGCAAATATCCGCGCTTACCGGCCACCAGAGCCTTACAAGGGTAAAGGTGTCAGGTACGCAGATGAGCATGTTGTCCGCAAAGAAGCCAAGAAAAAATAGAGGCGAAACGATATGGATAAAAAACAAAGTCGTTTGCGTCGCGCACGACGTACCCGCGCCAAAAACAGAGAGCTGGGCATGCATCGCTTATGTGTGTATCGCACGTCTCAGCATACGTATGCACAGGTCTTTTCGCCAGATGGGGCGGAAGTTGTTGCCAGTGCCTCGACCACAGAGTCGGAGGTTAAGTCCTCTCTGAAGCATGCGGCAAATATTGATGCCGCAGCTAAAATTGGCCAACTCATTGCTGAGCGTGCAAAGGCATCTGGGATTAACCAGGTTGCTTTTGACCGTTCTGGTTTTAAATATCACGGCCGTGTAAAGGCCCTTGCTGATGCCGCGCGTGAAAGCGGCTTGACCATATAAGGTATTTGTCATGGCAAAATTTGATGCAGCAGCGAATAGTGATGGCTTGATTGAGAAGCTTGTTAATATTAATCGCGTCGCTAAAGTTGTTAAGGGTGGGCGTATTTTTGGTTTTACTGCGCTGACAGTCGTCGGTGACGGTGAAGGACGTATTGGGTTTGGTCGCGGTAAAGCGCGTGAAGTCCCGGTTGCTGTACAAAAGGCAATGGAAAATGCCCGTAAAAATATGCGTACCATTAATCTTAAGGGTGGAACTTTACAGTACCCTTTAACAGGTAATCATGGTGCAGCCAAGGTTGTTATGTTGCCTGCTTCAGAGGGAACCGGGATTATTGCTGGTGGCGCGATGCGTGCTGTATTTGAGGCAGTCGGTGTTCGCGACGTCTTAGCAAAATGCATCGGCTCAAATAATCCAATCAATGTTGTTCGTGCAACGTTTTCTGGATTGACAGAGATGACTACCTTAGAGGCTGTTGCTGCGAAGCGTGGCAAGAGCGTGAAAGAGATTGTGGAGTAAGAAATGGCCGGCAAAGATAAAGTGACTGTCACTCTCATTAAAAGCCCTATTGGCCGACTGCCTGCTCACAGGGCATGTTTGGTGGGTCTGGGGATTCGTCGTATACGTCAGACGATTAGTGTTGAAGATACGCCCTGTAATCGTGGAATGATTAATGCCGTCTCTTATATGCTAAAGGTCGAGGAAGTCTAAAATGTATTTGAATTCCCTCAAGCCCGCCGAAGGGTCTAAGAAAGAGGCCAAACGAGTTGGTCGTGGTATTGGTTCTGGATTAGGCAAAACTGGTGGCCGTGGCCACAAGGGTCAAAAATCCCGCTCTGGTGGTTTTAGCAAAGTAGGTTTTGAAGGTGGTCAAATGCCTTTGCAGCGCCGCTTGCCTAAGGTTGGTTTTTCGTCACGCAAAGCAAAATATGTGGCTGAAGTCCGGTTGCCTGAGCTGCTAAAAGTTGAAGGCGATGTAGTAGATTTGTTGGCACTAAAAGCGGCAAATATCGTTGGTCATCAAATTAAGCGCGCAAAAGTGATTTTGTCTGGCGAATTAACACAGTCAGTGACGATTCGTGGATTGGGTGTGACTAAGGGTGCACGGGCTGCTATAGAAGCAGCTGGCGGTAAGGTCGAAGACTAATGGCTGCATCAGGCGCGAGTATGCTCGGTGCCATGGGCTCGGGTAAGTTATCGGAGCTCAAACAGCGGTTGCTATTCGTGGTTTTGGCCATGGTGGTATTTCGGGTGGGGTCTTTTATTCCTGTGCCCGGAATTGATCCAGCCGCGTTGGCGGTATTGTTTGAACAACAAAAAGGCACCATCTTGGACATGTTTAATATGTTCTCAGGTGGTGCGTTGGGTCGCCTAACATTATTTGCGTTGGGTGTTATGCCCTATATATCCTCTTCCATTATTATGCAGTTGCTTACGGCGGTGGTGCCAAAATTAGAGCAGCTAAAGAAAGAGGGCGAGGCAGGCCGACGCAAAATTACACAATACACGCGTTATGGCACGCTTGGGCTTGCAACATTCCAGTCCATTGGTGTCGCAATTGCTTTGCAGACACAATCAGCGGGAGGTTTGGCGATTGTCCCATCTCCTGGCCCAGCTTTTGTATTTACTGCTGTAGTAACGCTGGTCACCGGCACCATATTTTTGATGTGGTTGGGAGAGCAGGTTACAGAAAGAGGGATTGGCAACGGAATCTCACTAATTATATTTGCGGGTATTGTAGCTGGACTACCTTCGGCAATTGGTGGAACTTTGGAGCTGGCACGCATTGGAGAAATTAGCGCCTTTTTGGTGCTGATTTTACTGATTCTGGCAATCGCAGTAACAGGATTTGTTGTTTTCATGGAGCGAGGACAACGCCGTATTACGGTGAACTATGCCAAACGTCAACAAGGGCGTAAGGTATTTGCTGCACAGAAAAGCCATTTACCGTTAAAAGTGAATATGGCGGGTGTTATTCCCCCAATATTTGCTTCGAGTATTATTTTATTCCCGGCAACTCTGGGCGGTTGGTTTGGTTCAACCGAAGGTATGGGTTGGTTGAAAGATATTTCATCAACACTGTCACCCGGTCAGCCGGTCTACGTGTTTATGTATGCAGTTGCTATTATCTTTTTCTGTTTTTTTTACACAGCCCTACAGTTCAACCCAAAAGATACAGCAGACAACCTAAAGCGTTCTGGTGCGTTTATTCCAGGGATTCGGCCTGGGCAGAATACGGCTAAATATATTGATGGTGTGATGTCTCGATTAACACTAATTGGGGCTATGTATATTACCGCTGTTTGTCTGTTGCCAGAGTTTATGATCGTGTATTGGAATGTGCCATTTTATTTTGGTGGTACATCATTGTTGATTATCGTGGTTGTGGTGATGGATTTTATTTCGCAGATCCAGTCCCACCTGATGTCGCACCAGTATGAGGGTCTGATGAAAAAGGCCAACTTGAAGGGCTACGGTCGAACCGGCCTATAGGCACAATATTTAGCATTCGGTAGCTGATACAGGCTCCGAAGGTTTTTTGGAGAAGATTATGAAAGTTCGTGCATCCGTGAAAAAAATTTGCAACAAATGCAAGATAGTTCGCCGTAAAGGTGTAGTGCGTGTGATTTGTCCAGACCCACGCCATAAACAGCGACAGGGTTAACTTATTTCTTTGTTTGAGCTAGGGACTTGATGGTAGAGCTTAAACTGATTACAATTGCGGGTTTACCGCGACGATTTTTTGGAGATTTTGAATGGCGCGTATAGCGGGTATCAACATTCCAGCGCAAAAACATGCTGTTATTGCGCTAACATCGATTTACGGCATAGGCTCTACTCGTGCAAAAGTCGTGTGTACTGCTGCGGGTGTCAAAACCGACGCCAAGATTAAAGACCTTACTGAGCAAGAACTTGATTCCTTGCGAGCTGAGGTTGCTAAGTTTGACGTTGAGGGTGATCTTCGGCGTGAAGTTTCCATGAATATTAAGCGACTGATGGATCTTGGTTGCTACCGTGGCATTAGACATCGCCGTGGTTTGCCGGTACGCGGTCAGCGTACACGAACCAATGCGCGAACTCGCAAAGGTCCACGGCGCATGATCCGCAAATAAGCGTAAAATTCACCGCATAATAAAGATATAGGTTAATTAGAATGGCCAGTCCTCGTACTCGCAAAAAAGTTAAAAAGAATGTTGTCGATGGCATCGCCCACGTACACGCATCTTTCAATAATACAATTGTCACTATTACTGACCGCCAGGGTAATGCCCTAGCATGGGCCACTGCAGGTGGTTCTGGATTCCGCGGTTCACGTAAAAGCACCCCCTTTGCTGCTCAGGTTGCGGCAGAGCGTGTTGGCACCGTGGTTAAAGACATGGGGATGAAAAATCTTGACGTGTGTGTGAAGGGGCCTGGCCCAGGACGAGAATCAGCGGTTCGCGCTTTGAATACACAGGGGTTCACTATTACCAGCATTACTGACGTTACGCCGATACCACATAATGGTTGTCGTCCCCCGAAACGTCGTCGTGTTTAAGTACGGAGTTTAAGAATGGCTAGATACATAGGTCCAAAGTGCCGCCAATGTCGTCGAGAAGGCGCAAAACTTTTTTTAAAGGGCGAAAAATGTCATACCGCTAAATGCGCTATGGAGAATCGTGCCTTTCCACCAGGACAGCACGGCCAACGCCGCACAAGAACTTCTGATTATGCAACACAGTTGCGTGAAAAGCAGAAGATGCGTCGTACGTACGGGATACTGGAGGATCAGTTTCGCCTGTATTATAAGTCAGCTGATAAATGCAAAGGTGCAACGGGTGAAAACCTGCTACAAGCACTGGAATCACGCCTTGATAACGTCGTTTTTAGAATGGGCTTTGCCGCATCTAGAAATGAAGCGCGTCAATTGGTGCGTCACAAAGCAATCAGCGTTAATGGTACGCTGGTAACAATTCCATCCTACCAGGTAAGCCCTGCCGACGAAGTGGCAGTGCGGGAAGGAAGTCGTGCACAATTACGTATACAGTCAGCGATGGACATGGCTAACCAACGTGGTTTTGCTGACTGGGTCGAAGTCGACTCGAAGAAGTTTACGGGTGTTTATAAGGCTCGACCAGAGCGTAGTGAGCTGCCATCAGATATCAATGAGCACTTGATAGTTGAGCTGTACTCAAAATAACGAGCAGCAGTTAAGGTTAAGAATTGCCAGCTTACAGGTTGGCCTTACCTCCGCGACTATCTACATGTGTGTCGCAGAATTGAGTTAAACGGATAATGACATCGTGCCGGAAGGCCGGAGAGGAAAATCCATGCAGGGTTTAGTGTCAGATTTTTTAAAGCCAAGCATTGTTAATGTTCAGGTATACAATGGGCGACATGCCAAAGTAACTTTGGAGCCTTTAGAAAGGGGCTTCGGACATACTTTGGGCAATGCGTTGCGCCGGATACTTTTATCATCAATGTCAGGCTGCGCCGTAGTAGAAGCAGAAATTGAAGGCGTTTTGCATGAATACAGCACAATAGAAGGTGTGCAAGAGGATGTTATTGATATCCTGCTAAACCTGAAAGGCTTGTCATTTCGTATGCATACGCATGAAGTTGCCACGCTTGTTCTGGATAAAAAAGGCGAAGGCCCGGTAACTGCTGCGGACATTAAGCTTGATCATGATGTGGAAATAGTTAACCCTGATCATGTCATTGCGAACCTGACTAAAAATGGTTCGATAAAGATAACGTTAAAGCTTTCTGTCGGTCGAGGCTATGAGCCCTCTACTGTTCGCAAAAGTGATGAAGGTGATCGCGCGATTGGTCGTCTACAATTGGATGCCTCGTTTAGTCCTGTAGCTCGTGTTGCATACACTGTGGAAAATGCCCGTGTAGAGCAACGAACAAATCTGGATAAGCTGATTATTGAGCTAGAGACAGACGGTTCTATTGATCCGGAAGAAGCAGTGCGTTCTGCAGCAACAATTCTTCAAAATCAGCTCTCTACTTTTGTTGATTTGCAGAGTTGTGAGGAAGACGCCACAAAATCGGATGAGCCTGAAGTTGATCCAATTTTACTACGCCCTGTGGATGATCTGGAACTTACCGTGCGCTCAGCTAATTGCCTAAAAGCGGAACAAATTTATTATATTGGTGATTTGATTCAGTGCACTGAAGTTGAGCTATTAAAGACTCCAAACCTTGGTAAGAAATCACTTACCGAAATTAAGAGCGTTTTGGCGACTAAGGGTCTTTCTCTAGGAATGCGTCTGGAAAATTGGCCGCCTGCCAGTCTGAAAGAGCAAACTGAAACTGCTTAAATTTATCAGTTTAATTTTTGGCAAATACAAAATTTAGTAAAAGGAATACCCCATGCGTCATCGTCAATCCGGTAGACAGCTTAACCGGAACAGTAGCCATCGAAAGGCTATGTTTCGCAACATGGCTTCATCTCTTTTTGAGCATGAAGTAATAAAGACGACTGTGCCAAAGGCCAAAGAATTGCGTCGTGTCGTTGAGCCACTGATTACTCGTGCAAAATCTGATTCAGTTGCAAATCGACGGATCGTTTTTGATCGTATTCGTGATCGCGACATGGTGACTAAATTGTTTAATGAGCTCGGCCCACGTTACGAGGCGCGCCCTGGTGGTTATTTGCGTATCCTGAAGTGTGGCTTTCGTAGTGGCGATAATGCTCCAATGGCCATTGTTGAGCTTGTAGATCGTCCTCAGCCTGAAGAGAGTCCTGTGGAAGTTGAAGAGGCGGCTACTGAAGAATAAATTCAGTTACATCGCTAACTGTTTACGACTAGCCGGGCATAGCCCGGCTTTTTTGTGGTTGTTGGTTTTTAGTCGAGTGATTGCTGCAAAAAAATCTATTATAGGGAAACATACAGGCTATATTATATTTGGGCATAGGATTTAGTGATTAACTGAGTAATTTGCTTGTTAATGTTATTAGGCTTGCCAGTATTTGTTTTTTATTACGAAGCAGGGTTACTAGGTTT
>JAUVQU010000210.1 GCA_030597965.1 Cellvibrionaceae bacterium | reverse complement strand
GACCAGCTGCGTTGGTGGAACCTGCGGTATGCCAAACTCTGGTGGATATTCTACACTCATAAAGTACAAACCATGAGGCGGCGCAGACACTCCACCCAGCGTCCTGTAACGCGCATCCAGAACCTCCCTGCTCCAGTCCACCGCCCGCTCACCCGCCCCAATCGCCATCAACACGCCAGCTATATTGCGCACCATATGATGTAAAAAAGCATTGGCTTCGATATCGATAATCACCAAATCCTCATTACGCGTCACGTCAAGACGGTGAATTGTACGCACCGGGCTATGGGCCTGACAGGCAGCCGTACGGTAAGAGTTAAAATCATGCTCACCCAATAAATGATCGGCAGCCTGCTGCATACGTAATTCATCTAATGAGCGGTAATCCCATGACACTCGTCCCGCTGCGAAAGTTGGCCGCACAGGACGATTAGCGATGACATAACGATAACGTCGACGCAATGCCGAAAACCGTGCATGAAATTCGTCACTAACCGGTTGAGCCCAGACAACTGAAATCGATGTTGGAATATTTGCATTGGCACCCGCAATCCATGATCGTTCACTGCGTTCAACATCGGTATCGAAATGCACAACCTGGCCACAGGCATGAACACCTGCGTCTGTACGGCCTGCGCAAATTACTTTAATCGTTGAATCAGCAACCGTGGAAAGTCCAGCTTCAAGCACACCCTGTACAGTCGGTAAGTCGCCTTTTTGTGACTGCCAGCCACAAAACTCCTGTCCGTCATATTCCACTCCCAGGGCAATGCGCATAACGATAGTGTTTCCTGTACGTCTTCCAATAACGCGTTATAAATAATTCTTGAGCCCAACAACTTTCACCACTGCAAACAGCGTAATGAGTAGTAACGGTATTAGCCACTGGTGAACAGGAGGGCTCGATTCTTCGGGCAACGAAATCTCTCGAACAGGTGCGGTTTCGGCTGCAGTAATAACAGACTGAAACAACCGATTTGCGGTCCCAGCTATGGCAAGCAATTTTGGTTCCGTTTCTTTTAAGTTAGATGCAACATTAGAGGCAGCATTATTGGCTTCTTCTTGCTGTAGTTCACTGTGCTTTAGTTCATCGCCGCCTTCATAAAGATGATTTTTACGTATCTGACTCACCTCTTCAAGCGTGAGAGTAATTCGTACTGCCAGACGCTCGTGGGCTAAGCCAACAAAAGACAAGGGGCGCAGGCACCACAAAATAGCGGATAAAAAATCATCCTGCTCGGTGCTGGATATTAAAAAATTAACGGCCGCCACCAATAACACCAATACAGCAACGCGTAACAATCCCTGCGTTAAGCCTTCAACCGTAGGGCTCCATACCACATCTGACCATAACAACTGACCGGGCGTAAAAAACAAATAAACAATAAGTATAGAAATAAACAACCACTTCAAACGTTTGAGCATTATCAATGCACCGCGAAGATGAATATTGTTTCCGAAAATATATAAAGGAAGCACCAGTGAAATACCGGCAAGCAATATCTGGCCATCACCCATTGATACAGCAGAACCGAATACCAGGAAGCTCACAATTTTGATGACTGGATGCATATTATTTTTTTGGTTTGAAATTAGGAAATATAAAAAACGAAGTGTACCTTGGAACACCGCTTTCGTGACAATTACGCATGGCAAAAATAAGGGCGTAACCCTGTTGGGTTACGCCCTTATTGTCTTAAACAGGTTGATAGCTTTAATAACTGATATATTTAAGCCAATGAACGCCGGGTACTTACCCTAGCGCTCCCAGCAACTCTTTTGCCTGTGCTTTCTGGGCATCATCACCCTCTTCCAGGACTTCATCAAGGATGCTGCGTGCGCCATCACTGTCACCCATATCAACATAGGCTTTAGCAAGATCCAGCTTGGTGCCTACTTCATCCACTTCACCAAACGCATCATCATTCAAATCGCCAAAATCATCTTTTGACTCTGTGGCCGTTTCCGCAACAGCTGGTTCACTGTCACCCATATCAAAGTCCAGACCAGTATCAGCCTCTGAAGTTTCCGCCGGGGTATCGTCCGAACCTGCGGTATCCAGACCGAGATCTGAAACATCAAAATCAAGACTATGGTCATCATCTTCAGCCTTCTCGTCATCAGCGGGAGCTGCGGCATCAACAGACACTGGAGTCTCTAAATCCAGCACCGTGTCGTCTGCTTCACCTGAATCACTGTCTTCAGCTACATCAGCGCCCGCTGTTGCAGCTTCGAGTTCGGCGAACACATCATCTATGCCATCATCGTCACCGGCTGAGTCGATATCAAAATCAAAATCTAGCAGGTCATCCTCACTGGCCTCAGCAACATCACTAACAGCACTTTCTTCAGCTGAACTGGATAAATCTTCCTGGGGTGCCTCGTCAGAACCACCAAACAAACTATTATTGGGGCACAGTTGCTGCCCCATAGTGACCGCCTTTGCCCACAAAGGATCAGACTCATCACCAAGAGCATCATGAAGTTCCTGGGCACCCTTGGTAAAACCATCACTATTTTTGGCTGCAAAAAATACTTCCAGTAGTTTCAATTTAACATCGTGACGATTGGGATCACTCGCGAGGGCTTCATTTAGAATTTCTTCCGCTTGCTGATGGCGACCGTAAGCAAGATACACATCAGCTTCCGACACGGGGTCAACATCTGCAGCATCGGCTGAGATTCCACTCATGCCACTCATATCGCTCATTGCAAAATCGCTGACCATGGAACTTTCATTGCTTTCTTCCATACTTTCGGCAGTAGCACCGAGACCACCATCTCCAATATTCAGTATGCTTTCTTCGAAACCACCAGACGATTGACGCTTTTTATAAACGACAAACCCGACAATCAGCACCAGGAAGCCAATAGCACCGTACATAATCATTGGATCTTCCAGCATGCCCAGCAGATCATCCACCAGGCTCGGTTCAGAAGCAGGTACGGGCATAGGTTTAGGCTTGGGCGCAGGCGCCACCTCTGCCGGTTTTTCTGCTGCGACTTCTCCATCAGCAGGCATGGCCTCGGTCCCTTCACCCATAGCAGCATCTGGCGCCGCATCAGGTTCGGTTTCAAGCAGAGCTTCAGGCGTTGCTTCAGCCTGTTCTGCGGCCTGTTCTTTTCCAAATTGTTTTTGTATTGCCATCATCTCATCGTCTTTGAGCATGATGAGACGCTGCATGGATTCAAGCTGCTCTTCCATTTCAACCATACGAGCTTTTAGCTCATCGGTTTCCTGCTTGTTCGCATCCAGAGCTTCGGCTGCAAGCAACAAATCTTCGCGCATACGGCCCAATTCTTCATCGCCAACTCCACTACCAGCGCCTTCACTACCTGGTGCTACCAGTTTGAGACGCGCTTCTTCAGCGGCTGAACGTTCACCACTGGGCTTATCACCACGGCTAACTTTTCCACCGGCAGGAGCTTCACTAGTCTGACGAATAATTTTGCCACTCTTACGGGCAATCCACTCAACGTGGTGACGGTTTACTTCTGCTTTGGCATCAGCCTCAGACATTGAGGTTAAGGTCTCTTTGTCATCAATACGTAAGACAAAACCAGCCTTCATCTGGTTAATATTGCCATTGTAAAAAGCCCTGGGATTGTTACGTGCCAGAGCCAACATCATCTGGTTGGCCGTCACGCCATCAGGGCGCATCTTGTTGGCAATATCAAACAAGGTATCTTTGTACTTTATGAGCCCATAGTTCAGATCACCATAGTTACTCGCTACTGTCTTTAATTCCGCGCGCTCACGAATTGGCGCAGGCTGCACCGGTTCTTGCATGGCTTGTTGCATTGGAGCGGGTGGGGCTGATTGCTGAACGGGTGCCTGACGAGTTACCTGTGGTACAGGTGCCGGTGCAGTAGCAGCTTGCTGAACGGGGGCTGGTGCTTCTGCAGATAAAGCAGGCGGATCAACGAGTACGGTAAATTCACGCAAGATTCGGCCACGAGCCCAGCGGGCTTCAACAACAAAATCCAGGAAGGGCTCTACGATCGGTTTCGTGGTAGAGACTTGTATATAAGAACTGCCGTCAGATTTCCTGGCGACAACAAATTTAAATTCAGTGTAGAAAAACTCCCGAACAACGCCGACTCGGTCAAAATCTTCTTCCGTGCCAAGCCGTATAGATAAATTACCCAGATCACCGCTTTGTACTGAAAGCAGTTCAATCTCGGCATCCAGAGGTTGGTTTAGCGCCGAGTTCATGGTCATGTTACCCAGTCCTAATGCATGTGCTGCTACTGGTATAAACAGAGCCAAGGCTGCTAAAGCCGGTGCCAATCTCTTACCCATACTTCACTCCCGTTTGTTGTT
>JAUVQU010000022.1 GCA_030597965.1 Cellvibrionaceae bacterium | reverse complement strand
TCTTTCCCCCCCCCCCCCCCCCACATTAAATTGTGGAAAAAGATTATGTCAGAAACAAACGTTGAACTATCGAGCAATATCAAAGTGATCAACTTTATGGGCCACCGTAAATTAGCGGCGGTTTTTTCGACACTGTTGTTGTTGGCCTCCATCGCATCATTGAGTATTAATGGTTTGCAGTTCGGTTTGGATTTTACCGGCGGCACGCAAATTGAGTTGGGCTATGACGAACCGGTAGCGCTGGAAGACGTGCGCGGTAAACTTTCTTCGGCCGGCTTTGACGGTGCTGTGGTGGTGCACTTCGGTTCAGAGTCCGAGGTGTTAATCCGCCTGCAACAAGATAATGACCCGAAGCTGAGTGAAGCTATTGTCACCGCTTTACAGAATGACAGTGCAGTTGATTTTGAATTGCGTCGCGTGGAATTTGTTGGGCCTCAGGTCGG
This sequence comes from Cellvibrionaceae bacterium, assembly GCA_030597965.1. Lineage (GTDB taxonomy): Bacteria > Pseudomonadota > Gammaproteobacteria > Pseudomonadales > Cellvibrionaceae > JAUVQU01. The sequence continues at coordinate 17,898 of JAUVQU010000022.1, read as the reverse complement.
TGAAGAACTGCGTGACGATGGCGGCTTGGGCATGTTGTTCGCACTGTTGGTCGTGATGATGTACGTGGCCATGCGCTTCCAGTATAAGTTCTCTGTGGGTGCGGTAGCCGCATTGGTTCACGATGTAATTTTGGTGCTGGGTTTCTTCTCGGTGATGGCTATCGATTTTGATTTGACAGTGCTGGCCGCCGTGCTGGCGGTGATTGGTTACTCGCTCAACGATACTATTGTTGTGGCTGACCGTATTCGCGAAAATTTCCGCAAGTTACGCAAGGGCGATTCACTGGAAATTATCAACGTTTCCCTGACGCAAACCTTAGGCCGTACCTTGATCACCTCGTTAACCACTATCCTTGTGTTGCTGGCATTGTTTATCTTTGGTGGCGAATTAATTCACGGCTTTGCTTCGGCGCTTTTGGTCGGTGTTGTCGTGGGTACTTATTCATCGATTTACGTCTCAGCGAACGTATTGTTGATGCTGGATATTGACCGTGAAGATTTGATGATTCCGGTGAAGGAAGGTGCTGAGTTTGATGAAGAGCATCCCTGATCTCAACTTTATTCAAGCGAGTTAAATAAAAAAGGAGCCGATTGGCTCCTTTTTTATAGTGGCTCTTTAATAGTGGCTATGATTGAAGTTTCAGAAGCTCTGATATTTTGAAAGCCATTTCCAGTACTTGATTTGCATTCAGTCTGGGGTCGCACTGGGTTTTATAGCATGTTGCCAGGTCATCCTCAGATACTTTGTAAGTACCACCGACGCATTCAGTGACTTCCTGGCCTGTCATTTCTAAATGGACACCACCAGGGTGAGCGCCTTCACTTTTTAACACTTCAAAAAACTGCTGAATTTCTTTCAAAATACGATCAAAAGATCGTGTCTTGAAGCCATTGCCTGCCTTGACCGTATTGCCGTGCATAGGATCGCTGGACCAGACTACTTTGCGACCTTCGGCCTCTATGGCTTTGGCCAGCGCCGGTAACTTTTCAGCCAGTGTGTCCGCTCCCATACGTGTGATCAGCGTTAAGCGGCCAGCGACGTTATCGGGGTTAAGTGCATCAGTCAGGCGTAATAATTCATCGGTGCTGATGGATGGCCCCACCTTCACACCTATCGGATTGTGAATGCCGCGCATAAACTCAATGTGTGCGCCATCCAGTTGTCGGGTGCGTTCACCAATCCAAAGCATGTGAGCAGAACAGTTGTACCAATCGTTTGTCAGACTGTCACGCCGAGTCAGGGCCTGCTCATAATTCAACAGTAATGCTTCATGGGAGGTGAACAGGTTAGTGGTGTGTAATGTCGCCGTATTTTCACTGTCTATACCAAGTACCTTCATAAACGATAAGGCATCTTGTATTTCATGGGCCAGTTGCATGTATTGATCGCACTGGGGGTGACCTTTAACAAAACTCAAGTTCCATTGGTGGACGCGATGCAGGTCGGCCATGCCGCCCTGCGCAAAGGCGCGCAACAAGTTTTGTGTTGCGGTGGACTGATGGTAGGCCTGCAGCATTCGCTGGGGGTCGGGCATGCGAGCCGTTTCGCTAAACTCCACCCCGTTAATGATGTCTCCGCGAAAGCTGGGTAACTCAATGCCGTTTTGGTTTTCACTATCCGCAGAGCGGGGCTTGGCAAACTGACCGGCCATGCGGCCTACTTTCACCACCGGCATGCGCCCGGAATAGGTCAGTACAATGGCCATCTGCATGATGACCTTAAAGGTGTCGCGAATACTTGAGGTAGAAAACTCATCAAAGCTTTCTGCGCAGTCGCCCCCTTGCAGTAAAAAGGCCTTTCCTTCAGCTACATCAGCCAGCTGGCGCTGTAATTGACGGGTTTCTTCTGCAAACACCAGCGGCGGCATCTGTGACAGGGACCTCTCTGCCTTTGCTAATGCAGAGAGGTCTGTGTAAACGGGTTGTTGCAGCGCTTTTTTAGAGCGCCAGGATTCCGGTGACCACATAGATAGAGCTCTCTACTGATGCCTTCAAGGTTGAAGGGTAGAGTATATCGCCTTGGGGGGGTTAACAATTGCCCATATGCTTGCCAACGATCTGCAGTAATGGCTTGAATACTTTTGGAGCAGCACAAACAACATTGCCTGTTTCCATAGAGGTATTGCCACCTTTAAAGTCACTCACCAGGCCTCCGGCCTCAGTTACCATTAATAAGCCTGCAGCAATATCCCAGGGCTTCAGGTTCATTTCCCAGAAGCCGTCAAAGCGGCCAGCGGCAACGTAAGCTAAATCTAGTGAGGCGGCACCTGGGCGACGAATACCGGCGGTTTGCCCGGCGATTTCATACATGGTGGCGAGGTAAGGAGTAATTTTTTCGTAGGCGTAACCATTGAAAGGAATGCCCGTGCCGATCAGTGCGCCGTTGAGGCCGCGACGTTTGGATGCGCGAATACGACGACCGTTAAGGGTTGCGCCACGGCCTTTGGAGGCGGTGAATTCTTCGCGAGTAATCGGATTGAGAATCACAGCATGCTGTACCTGGCCTTTATATAGGCAAGCAATGGATACTGCAAAGTGTGGGATACCGTGAATAAAATTAGTGGTGCCATCGAGAGGGTCGATGATCCACTGATAATCGCTGTCTTTACCGTCGGCGGTTTTGCCTACTGAACGGCCAGTTTCTTCGCCAATAATGGTGTGCTCAGGGTAGGCTTTACGCAGGTTGTAGATGATTTCTTTTTCGGCAGCCGTATCGACTTCCGTTACAAAGTCGTTGCGGCCTTTCTCTTCGAAAGCAACAACATCTACACGCTCTAATGAACGCTCAATTAATTCACCCGCTTTGCGTGCAGCACGCAGGGCGATGGTTAGCATAGGTTCCATATGAACACTCCAAATAGCTCTATGAAACATCTGCACGAAAGTTATCTCACTCCCATGCTGCGTTTAAAACGTACTCAATCGGTCATTTATAAATATAAACTCCCTCATTTTGTGCGTTTTAGCTTTGCCTGAAAATGAAATCATCTTTCGTGCAAAGGTTTCCCTATAGATGCACGTTCACTTTCTTGTCAGAAAGCGATTCGATGTTTATAAGAGCCATCATAATAAATTAAGACAGCAAAAATTGATAAAGAACGTGAGGCCGTTTGATCGGCGCCAGAGTTAAAAACCTTGGGCTTTAATAATCAACGTCTCAAAAGGGCGGCGAGTATAGCAGCGAAACTCATAAGATAGTAGGTCTGGTCGGGCTCTAGGTGCCCTTGGGGTATTAGCCCGACAAATTAAAGTTAAGTAATAGACGATAGGCTTGGCTGAAATCGAGTGGGCTCTGTAATTGATCTATGGGCTGACTGGAGGTTGAGCACTGAATAGCGGGCGCTTTGTGGGCACAAAAGTGCGGTATTTGATACACTGCGCGCCCAAATTTATCTTATAGAATAGTAGGGGCTGGAGTCTTAAGATTTCCGCTCTCTCAGGACCCCTTATGACAGCGACTGCATTGGATAACGTTCGTATCGTGCTAGTGAACACTTCTCACCCAGGCAATATTGGTGCCGCTGCCCGCGCGATGAAGAATATGGGGCTTTCGCGCCTTTATTTGGTGGATCCTCAGCAATACCCTGCCAACGAGGCCTCATGGCGCGCCGCGAGTGCCAAGGATGTATTGGAGACCGCTGTTGTAGTGAGCTCTTTAGAAGAAGCCGTTGCCGATTGCTCTTTAGTTGTGGGCACCAGTGCCAGAGGTCGTCGTATTCCATGGCCTCTGGTCACACCGCGTGAGTGCGGTGAGCGCGCAGTCTCTGAAATCGGCGGGAAAGAACCTACTGGTCACCAGGTGGCGATCGTTTTTGGCCGTGAAGATCGCGGTATGACCAACGAAGAGCTGCAGGTTTGTAACTATCACGTACACATCCCATCGAACCCTGACTACAGCTCATTAAACCTAGGTTGCGCCGTACAGGTGCTGAGCTATGAGCTGCGCATGGCCTATTTGGCCTCGCAGGAAGGGCAGTTGCCAGTATTTGATGACTGGGATATGCCGCCAGCGACCAGTGCCGCTCAAGAGCATTATTTTACCCACCTGCAAGAAACACTGGAGCGTTTGGACTTTTTGCAGCCGGGTAATCCTCGCCAGACCATGACTCGTCTGCGTCGTTTGTATGCGCGGGTGCGAATGGATGAGATGGAGTTAAATATCTTGCGGGGTGTGTTGACGGCCACCCAGAATTACGTTTGCCAGTCAGATAAAAAGGTCGCTGAATTAGAAGCCCAGATAGAGGCTTTAAAGGCTTAATAGCATGCGACTTGTGGGGTGATGGGTTGTTTTGGTCGATTCCGGTCCCGTGCAGCGAAAGTCAAAATATAGCCAGATAAAGAAGGTTTAGTTTTTAAAATTAATACCCAACTATTTTACTGGGGTATATACTTGATAAGAATACTGGGTTTTAGCATAATGCGCACCCTGAGAAATCATACCTTGTAAAATCATGGAACAAGAATATGCGTCTTACTACAAAAGGTCGCTACGCCGTTACCGCTATGTTGGATTTGGCTCTGCACAGTCATCAGGGGCCAATTAGCTTAGCGGGGATATCAAAGCGACAGGAAATATCCCTGTCCTATTTGGAGCAGTTGTTTTCCAAGTTGCGTCAGCGTGAGTTGGTGAGCAGTGTGCGCGGGCCGGGCGGTGGCTATCGATTGAGCCGCAGTACGAGTGAAATTTTTGTGGCTGAGATTGTTGATGCTGTGAATGAGTCGATTGATGCGACTAATTGCGGTGGAAATAGTAGTTGTCAGCAGGGTGAAGTGTGTTTAACACACTATTTGTGGTGCGATTTGAGCGATCAGATACACGATTTTCTGAGTGGCATCAGCTTGGCCAGTTTGGTTGAGCGCAATGATGTTAAGGCTGTGTCTGAACGTCAGGATTTCCGCCAGCAAAATACCGGCTTGGAAAACATTATTCCAGCGTCAGTAGTGGTTGAGTGAATTAGCTTTTAGAGGTTTATTGATGTCAGGCCCTATTTATTTAGATTATGCAGCAACGACGCCTGTCGACCCAAAGGTTGCCGAGGCGATGACTGCTTGCCTGACAATGGATGGTACCTTTGCCAATCCAGCTTCGCGTTCCCATTTTTATGGTTGGCAGGCAGAAGAAAAAGTGGAGATGGCACGTAGGCAGGTAGCCAATTTGTTGCATTGTGATCCCCGCGAAGTGGTGTGGACCAGCGGAGCAACAGAATCGAATAATTTAGCATTGAAAGGTATTTTTGCCGCGGCAGCATCGATAGAGACGTCATCAATAAACACTTCCCCAGTAAATAGGGTCGTGCGCTACAGTGGCCACTTGATTACTTCGGTTGTTGAGCATAAAGCGGTCATTGACCCTGCCAAGTGGTTGGAGTCTCACGGTGTTGAGGTGACTTGGTTGGTACCCAGTGCCGAGGGTATTGTGACGGCGCAGCAGGTGTCTGATGCATTGCGTGATAACACGCGCCTGGTCAGTTTGATGCAGGTAAACAACGAGGTGGGTTCTATTAACCCCATAGCAGAGATTGGTCAGCTTTGCCGCGAGAACAATGTGTTATTACACGTTGATGCTGCGCAGGCTGCGGGCAAGATTGAAGTAAATGTTGAAGCCTTACAGGCTGATTTACTGAGTCTTTCAGCGCATAAGTTTTATGGTCCCAAAGGTGTGGGCGCGCTCTATGTTCGCCGTCAGATTCAAAAGCAGTTGGAGCCAATTATTCATGGCGGTGGTCATGAGCGTGGTATGCGCTCGGGTACATTGCCTACCCACCAATTAGTGGGAATGGGTGCGGCGGCTGAATTGGCGTTAGCTGGCCTGGACGATGAAACTCAGCGTATTGCGGGTTTACGTGACCGACTCTGGCAGGGTATTGCGGATTTGCCGAATGTTAAGCGCAATGGCCCGGTAGAGCGGGTGACCCCCAACCATTTGAATGTCTGCTTTGCGGGTGTCGATGGTGAGACCTTATTGCTCTCGTTGCGTGAGCTGGCTGTGTCTTCAGGCTCGGCCTGTACATCCGCCAGTATGGAACCATCGTATGTGCTTAGGGCGATGGGATTGAGTGACAGTGATGCACATGGCTCTGTTCGATTTTCTCTGGGGCGTTATACCAGCGCTGAGGATGTTGAGCGAGCGATAGAACATATACGAAAAACCGTCAGCCAGTTGCAGGCGGCCTAATCATCAAGTGATGAGAAGTTAGTAAGATGACAGAACAAATTGATAAGGTACTAGAGCGCGAATACGAAGCCGGCTTTGTTTCTGATATTGAGTCGGAAACCTTTGATCCGGGTTTAAACGAAGATGTGATTCGTCGTATTTCGGCCATGAAAGAAGAGCCAGAGTGGATGCTTGATTGGCGCTTGAAGGCCTTTGCTGCCTGGCAGGAAATGGTAGAGCCAGAGTGGGCGCATGTCGATTACCAGAAGATTGATTACCAGGCGATCTCCTATTACTCGGCCCCTAAAAGCATGGCCGATAAGCCAAAGTCCTTGGATGAGGTGGATCCAGAGTTACTGCGTACCTATGAAAAGCTAGGTATTCCATTGATCGAGCAGCAAATGCTCGCGGGTGTTGCTGTTGATGCGGTATTCGATTCGGTATCGGTGGTGACAACCTTCCGCGACAAGTTAGAAGAAGCGGGTGTTATTTTCTGCCCAATTTCTGAGGCGATAAAAAAGTACCCAGAGTTGGTGAAGAAGTACCTCAGTACCGTTGTGCCGATGAAAGATAACTTTTTTGCCACGCTTAACTGTGCGGTATTTACCGATGGTTCGTTTGTTTATATTCCTAAAGGCACGCGCTGCCCAATGGAGTTGTCGACTTATTTTCGCATCAATGAACAAAACACCGGCCAGTTTGAGCGCACCTTGATTATTGCCGATGAAGGCAGCCATGTGAGTTACCTGGAAGGTTGTACTGCACCGCAGCGCGATGAAAATCAGCTGCATGCAGCGGTTGTTGAGTTGGTGGTGCTTGATGGCGCAGAGGTCAAATACTCGACGGTACAAAACTGGTACCCAGGGGACGAGAACGGTAAGGGCGGAATTTACAACTTTGTGACCAAGCGAGCGGTGTGTCATACCGACGCCAAGGTTTCCTGGACTCAGGTAGAAACCGGCTCGGCGGTGACGTGGAAATACCCTAGCTGCATTTTGAAAGGCGACAACAGTATCGGTGAGTTTTATTCCGTGGCATTAATGCGCGGTGCTCAGCAGGCTGATACCGGCACCAAGATGATTCACATAGGTAAAAACACCAGGTCGACCATTATTTCTAAGGGTATTTCGGCCGGGCGCAGTAACAACAGTTACCGTGGCCTGGTGCGCATGAACCCAGGTGCGGAGGGCGCACGTAATTTTACCCAGTGTGACTCCTTATTAATTGGCGATAAGTGCGGTGCACATACCTTCCCTTATGTGGAAAGTAAGAACCCAACCGCCATAGTTGAGCACGAAGCCACTACCTCAAAGGTGAGTGATGATCAGATGTTTCTGTGTCAGCAGCGTGGCCTGGATCCGGAAAAAGCAGTGTCTATGATCGTGAATGGTTTCTGTAAAGAAGTTTTCAAAGAGTTACCGATGGAGTTTGCCGTTGAAGCGGGCAAGCTATTAGAAATCAGCCTGGAAGGCTCGGTGGGTTAACCGCGGGCAATGACGCTGGCTTAAATATTTGTTGAATTGAGAGACGATGATGTCATCTGAAAAAGTATTGTTAAAAATCGACAACCTGAGCGCCAAGGTAGAAGAAAAAAGTATTCTCAAAGGGTTGAGTCTGGAAGTTAAGCCGGGTGAAGTACACGCCATTATGGGGCCTAACGGTGCCGGTAAATCCACTCTGGGCTATGTATTGTCTGGTCGTGAAGGTTATGAAGTGCAAAGTGGTTCGGCGACCTTGGATGGTGTTGATCTGCTGGAGATGGAAGCGGAAGAGCGTGCCCGTGCGGGTTTGTTTTTAGCCTTCCAATACCCGGTGGAAATCCCCGGTGTTAGCAATCTCGAATTTATGAAGGCTTCAGTAGATGCACAGCGCGAAGCGCGCGGTGAAACATCATTGAGTTCAGCAGAGTTTTTAAGATTGGCAAAAGCGGCGTGTAAACAAGTGGATTTGCCGTTGGCGTTTTTGAAACGCGGCGTTAACGAAGGCTTTTCTGGCGGTGAAAAGAAGCGCAATGAACTGATGCAAATGTTGCTGTTACAGCCAAAACTTTGCATTTTGGATGAGTCGGATTCTGGTTTGGATATCGATGCGCTGCAAGTTGTCGCCGAGGGTGTAAACAGTCAGCGCACAGAGGATCGTTCGTTCATTATTGTGACTCACTACCAGCGTTTGCTGGATTATATTAAGCCTGATTATGTGCACGTACTCGCCGATGGGAAAATTATACGCAGCGGTGATGCATCGCTGGCGTTGGAGCTGGAAGAGCAGGGTTATGCTTGGTTGACCGAGAAAGAAGCATGAGTAACTGGTTAGAAAGTGCCGTCACTCGCGCTGAAACCGTGAGTGATTGGTTGTCACCAAAACGTGAAGCATCGCTGGCATTGCTACGCGAGGCCAAAGTGCCAACACGTAAAACCGAAGCGTGGAAGTACACGCCGGTACGGGCCATTGATCAGGTCACTGTATCCACTGAGGTTTCTGCTTCGGTGCAGGTTGAAAGCATTGATGATTTAAATAGCGTCGATTTGGTTTTCATTAATGGCGAATTTGATGCGGCTCAATCGAGCAGTGAGCTACCTGCGGGTTTGACTGTTTCTCGCCTGGTTGATGCGGATGATAGTGCCCGGGCTTGGGCGTTATCGGCTTTTTCCAATATCAAACCCGACCGTCATCTCTTTGGATTGGTGAATGACGTACTGGCCACTGACGGTGCACTGATTGATGTAGCGGAGGGGGTAGAGATAGAGCAGCCTATCCGCATTGTCAGTCTGCTGACGCAGGGTGCAGAAGCACACACACGTGTCTTGGTGCGCTTGGCTGAGCGTTCAAAGGTTGCCATTGTTGAACAGTTCTTGGGCAATGAGGCGAGTTATAATACGGGCTTTGCAGAATATGATGTGGCTGCAGAGGCAGAGTTGGAGCATTACCGTTTTGCGACGCAGGTGAACGAGGCGTTAAGTATCGGTGGTAGTCACTTTAACTTGGGTGAAAAAGCCCAGTTAAACAGCACCTTAATTGGTTTTGGCAGTAAATTGTCGCGTGTCGATGTGGATGTGACCCATGCGGGCAGTCACGCTTTTGCTAAAATGAATGTGATTTATTTACTGGACGGAAAAGAGTTATTTGACCTGCACAGTACGGTTGAGCATGCCGTGCCGCACGGTACCACAGAAGAAAATGTACGTGGCATTGTGGCTGATCACGCCAAGGTGGTGTTTAACGGCCGTATCCATATTCACCGCAACGCACAGAAAACACTGGCTGAATTGAATAATCGCAACTTGTTGATGTCTCGTACGGCGGAGATTAACACCAAGCCGGAATTGGAGATTTACGCCGACGATGTGCGTTGCGCACACGGAGCAACCATTGCAGAGCTGGATAAAAAAGCCCTGTATTACATGCAGTCTCGTGGTTTAAGTCGCAGTCAGGCGCAGGTTATGTTGAATTTCGGTTTTATTAATGAGCTGGTTGAGCAGATGCCTAACCAGGTATTGGCTGAGTGGTTGCGCCCGCAGTTGAAGGCGCGTTTCGCACAAATGGAAGTCGGGTGACTATGAAAATGCACTTTTTACACTCTGGCTGCGTTAGCTCCGTGCTCACTCGGTCACATAGTAACTCTATGCCCCCTTCGTTGTGCGCGGCGCTTCCTCGCTTCAGAGCGCCTACTTTTGGTGCCAGAGCGCAAAAATTACTATTTTCAGAGGCACCTTATAGTTATGAGTAGTTCATTGGATCTGAAACAGGACGCTGCGGTGCAAACATTTGATGTCGATGCTGTGCGTGCTCAGTTCCCGATTTTATCGCGTGAAGTTGATGGTAAGCCTCTGGTATATCTCGATAATGCGGCTACGACACAAAAGCCTCAGTGCGTGATTGATGCATTAGTGGATTACTACACGACCTGTAACTCTAATGTACACCGTGGTGCGCATCAGTTGGCGGATGAGGCGACGACGCGCTTTGAAGGCGCGCGTGACCAGGTGGCTGATTTTATTAATGCCGCAACTCGTAACGAAGTGATATGGACGGGTGGTACCACCGAGTCGATAAATATTGTTGCCAATGGTTTAGCGCAAATGCTTAAACCTACCGATGAGGTGGTGGTCACTCAGATGGAGCACCACGCCAATATAGTGACTTGGCAGCAGGCCTGTAAGCGCTCTGGTGCGAGCCTGAAAGTAGCGCCTATTAATGATGCGGGTGAGTTGGATGTGGCGGCATTTGAAGCGCTGATGAATGCCAATACGCGTTTTGTTGCTATGCCGCAAGTATCCAATGCATTGGGTACGATCAATCCGTTGGAGCAATTAATCCCAATGGCTAAAGCCGTGGGCGCTTGGGTATTGATTGATGGTGCGCAGGGTATTGCCCATGGCCCGGTAGATGTTCAGGCTCTGGATTGTGATTTTTACGCGTTTTCCGGTCATAAATTATTTGGTCCGACCGGCATAGGCGTGCTCTGGGGTCGTGAAGAGTTGTTGGCTGAATGGCCTGTATGGCAGACCGGTGGTGAGATGATTTCTGAAGTGACCTATGAAGACGCAAAGTGGAATCACTTGCCGTACAGATTAGAAGCGGGAACCCCAAATATTGCAGGTGTTATAGGTTTGGGTGAGGCGATTCGCTGGTTCTCCAGTCTTGATATGGAGGGTGTTAAAGCTCATGAAGCGGCGTTAATGGCGCGGGCTACCGAGTTGGCAGAAGCCTTTGAGGGATTGACGATTATTGGGCGGGCTAAAAATAAAACCGGTGTATTGAGTTTCGTAATGGAAGAGGGTCATCCTGCTGATATTGGTTTCCTGTTGGATCGCCAAGGTATCGCGATTCGTACCGGCCACCACTGTGCTGAACCATTGATGGGACGCTTGGGGGTGCCGGGTACGGCCCGCGCTTCCTTCTCTATATATAACACCTTGGAAGAAGTGGATGCGCTTTTCGAAGGTTTGAAAAAAGTAAAAATGATGCTCGCATAACGAGCCAGGAAGAGAAGTTAGGAAGAAAAATGAGCACTGTAGAATCCTTTGACCCTAATGCCCCTGCAGTCACGATGACTGACTCTGCGATCAAGCATTTTGAGCAGAAGTTGGCGGCGGCCGGCGGCAATAAAATTATTCGTTTAAGTACAGAAACCAGTGGCTGCACTGGTTATGCCTATGTTTTGGACTTGGCCGATACGCCTGCTGAAGGTGATGAAGTGTTGCAGCCCAGTGCTGTCATTACTTTGGCTGTAGCCCCCGAAGCGGTCGAAATTCTTCGTGGTACAGAGATAGATTTGGCCATTGAGGGTATTAATCGAGTCGTGAAGTTTAATAATCCGAATGTAGTAGCAGAATGCGGATGCGGAGAAAGCTTCTCTGTAGAATAAACGGCGCTTTTTGCGCCCTGACTTTGTCAGGTTTGTGCTCGATCGGTCACGTATTATCTATACGCTCCCTCACTGCGCGCAAACCTTCCGCGTCAGAACACAAAAATCACTCGTTCCGAAGATCTTTGGAAATTTAAGGTAGTAGATCCGTATATGCAGCAAAACATGGTAGTAACAAATCGCGATTGCCCCGCTCGGCGCGTACCTTCCGGTGAGCCTGTGATTATCCCCAATGGGCAATTTCTGAATATTAACCAGAGCCTGGGCGGTAATTATACGGTGACCTGGCAGGGTAATATGGTGCGTATTGATGGCACCGATGCCGATGCGATTGGTGCTGAACTTGAGGTTCTTGAGTTCGAAGACCTGGGTGGTAGTGATGTTGCTGAAACGCAGGTATGGCAAGCTCTGGAGAGTATTTTTGACCCTGAGATCCCCATCAGTTTAGTGTCCTTAGGGTTGATCTATGGTGTTGAAATTGATCAAGAATCTGGGGCTGTGGAGGTGCGTATGACACTGACCGCACCCGGTTGTGGTATGGGGCCCGTTTTGGTGAGTGACGTCGAATATCGCGTCGCCAAAGTACCTCATGTGCAAGAAGTTAAAGTCGAGTTGGTGTTTGATCCTCCCTGGTCGCGTGAGATGATGAGCGAAGAGGCGCAGTTAGAGGCTGGCCTCTTCTTTTAGTTTACCGGCACCCTGGGGTGGCAGGCGAACAGGCATGTTTTATGTAGGAGCTCCCTTAAGAGGGCCTACTTTTGGTGCCCCGCAAGCGAACAATTCAAATTTCAGAGAAGATACTTAATGGCATTGCCAAACACAGAAGAGATTTTAGAAGACATCGATTTTTTCGATGACTGGGAAGAGCGTTACAAGTACATCATTGATCTGGGCAAAGAGCTTGAGACGATGGATGAGGCGCTCTATACCCAGGAGCGTTTAGTGAAAGGCTGCCAGAGTAATGTATGGCTCGATGTGAGATCTGAGGGTGATTTGTTGCACTTTGTTGTCGACTCGGACGCCATTATTGTTAAAGGCATACTGGCGTTGGTGATGGCGGCCTATGATAATAAAACACCGGCTCAAATCACGGCCTTTGATGTGGATGGTTATTTTCAACAGTTGGATTTAGAGCGTCATTTAAGCCCCACACGCGGTAATGGCTTGAGGGCGATTGTCGCTAAAATTCAGGCGGTGGCTCAGGCGGCGCAGCACGCATAGCCGGTAGTACCCATTAGAATGACTTAAAAGAGAGCTTTGGCTCTCTTTTTTTTGGTTTTTTTGGCTGTTTTAGTGATTTGAATGACTCTGCCAAAGCCCCGAAAAACCTATACTTGTGCGTATAAAAATTGCTCAAACATGCGTATAATTCGCGGGCTAAGTTTTGTGGGGGTGGTGGCGCAGTGCGCACGACTTTCCACGCCCCGGTGAGATTGTGAATCTAACCGGTACTTTATTGAATTATATTAACTTTTTATGGAGCCCAAGATGGCTGTTGAACGTACTCTATCCATTATCAAACCAGACGCTGTAGCTAAGAATGCTGTGGGTGAAATCGCTTCACGTTTTGAAAAAGCGGGCTTAAATATTGTCGCCCTGAAAATGCTGCACCTGGACGAAGCTAAGGCTGGCGGTTTTTACGCTGAACACGAAGGTCGTCCTTTCTACCCTGCGCTGGTCGAGTTCATGACTTCTGGTCCAGTCGTGGTACAGGTTTTGGAAGGTGATAACGCTATTTTGGCTAACCGCGAGTTGATGGGTGCAACCAATCCACAGGAAGCGGCTGCTGGTACTATCCGTGCAGACTTCGCTCAGTCGATTGATGCAAATGCGGTACACGGTTCTGATTCTTCAGAATCCGCGGCTCGTGAAATCTCTTACTTCTTTACAGAAGATGAGATCTGCCCACGCTAATTGCGTGAGCACTCTTAGGTCACATTAGGTGTTGCAATGAGCACAATAAATTCAGAGTTGGATAAGATCGCAGAAGCCGAACAGGTTTCATCGGTCGAGTCTGTTGAAAAGGTGAACTTGATGGGCATGTCCCAGAGCAAGTTGGAAACCTTTTTTGCTTCGATTGGTGAAAAAAGTTTCCGTGCCACTCAGGTGCTCAAGTGGATTCACCAGATGGGCGTCGATGACTTTGAGCAAATGACCAACATCAGTAAACCGCTTCGTGCCAAGCTTGCTCGCTTGGCTGAGATCCGCGCGCCAGAAGTGATCGAGCAGTTAGACTCAGTCGATGGCACTCGTAAATTTTTAATCCGTGTCAGTGGCGGTTCTGGTAGTCAAGACAATGTCATTGAAACGGTACTTATACCCGATGGTGATCGTGGCACCCTGTGTGTTTCTTCCCAGGTGGGCTGTTCCCTGGATTGCAGTTTCTGCGCCACGGGTAAGCAAGGATTTAATCGTGATCTGACGGCGGCTGAAATTATTGGTCAGGTTTGGCAGGCGGCTAAATCTTATGGTCAATTTGGTGAAGACCGCCCGCGCATTATTACCAATGTGGTGATGATGGGAATGGGTGAGCCACTATTGAATTTTGATAACGTTGTCGACTCCATGAATCTTATGATGCATGACAATTGTTATGGTATTTCTAAACGTCGCGTTACATTGAGTACCTCAGGCGTTGTCCCTGCATTGGATCGATTAAGTGAAGTGACTGATGCGTGTTTGGCTATCTCTTTGCATGCGCCCAATGATGAGCTGCGTAATACCTTGGTACCCATCAATAAAAAATACCCTATTGCGATGTTGCTGGATTCCGCTCAGCGTTATATCGAAGCAATGCCAGATAATCGTCGTAAAATAACCATCGAATACACATTGATTAATAATGTGAATGATCGTCCGCATCATGCACATGAGTTGGCGGAACTGCTGAAAGACGTGCCGGTAAAAATTAATTTGATTCCCTTTAATCCGTTTGATCAATCGGATTATCGTCGTGTAAGTAATAATGCACTGCGTAATTTTCAGGACATTTTGATTAAAGCGGGATTTACCACAACGGTACGAACTACCCGTGGCGATGATATTGATGCAGCATGCGGGCAATTGGCTGGAGCCATTAATGACCGTACACGTCGCAGTGAACGTTATAGAAATAAAGCGGCTATTGCCCGTGAAATTGGGGCCGAAGAGCCAGTGAAAATTATTAATGGGTGATGCGTTAAAGCATACTCTGCTGAAAACATGAGAGAACTCTACGTGCAAATAATAAAACGCTCCATGCTTGTGATAACAATTTGTTTCTTGTCGGCTTGTGTAAATACCACCACGTCAAACGATGCGGGTTTTAATTTAAAGAAAGCGGAAGAGAGTTATCTGCAGCTGGGTATGAGCTACTTACGCGAGCGTGAAAATAAACAGGCGCGTGTTAATTTTAATAAAGCATTAGATATTAACTCTAACTCTGCTGGAGCCTTTGGTGGTTTGGCGCTGGTGAATCAATATGAGCAGCAGCCTGAAGAAGCGGAAAAATATTTTATCAAATCGCTAAAATCGGACTCTTCACTTTCTCGAACGCGAAATAATTACGGTAACTTTTTGTTTGTAAATGAGCGCTATAAAGAAGCGAAAGATCAGCTGGGTATAGTTGTTAGGGATTTCGATTACTCTCGCAGAGAACAGGCACTGTATAATTTAGCGCGCACGGAAGTTAAGTTGGATGAAACGGAATCTGCTATTGGCCATCTTAAGCAGGCATTGGCTTTAAATTCTCGTATGCAGAACGTGCATATAGAGTTGGCTGATTTATATTACACGCAAAAAGAATTTACCTTGTCGAAATTTCACTTTGACCAGTACGGAAAATTGGTACGCCAAAAGAACGCGCGTAGCTTATTGTTGGGCATTAAGTTAGAAGATGTATTTGGTAATGAAAATAAACGTTCAAGCTATGTGCTGGCGTTAACAAATCTCTATCCGGGTTCGAAAGAATACCTTGAATATAAAAACATGAATAAATAGAGCTTATTTTTTAGCTCAACATAATAAAAATGGCAGGTAACAGTTTTTATGTCTGAAATTGAAGGGAAAGATGACGCTGAAGTCGCCGTGGCGAAGTCCCCTCCCGGCAGTCGCTTACGTCTTGCTCGAGAAAAAGCAGACTTGTCTTTAGATAATGTCGCTGCTGAGTTGAGAATCACTAAACGCTATGTTCAGGCGTTGGAAGGTGATGATTTTGATGCGTTACCTTCTGGCGTGTTTATTGTTGGTTATTTGAAAGCTTATGCCCGCTTATTGGCTATACCGGTTGAAGAGGTAGTTGATACATACCATGAGTATACTGCTCAGCTGAATGGCGATGGCGTAAAAGTTAAAACTGTAAAAGTTAAAGCTATAAAAGAGAATAATAGTGGAGAGGACGACTTATTATTGTTATCCACGTCCTCTAAGAAACCGCTGAAGAAAGGCTGGTTTGGTTGGTTAATCGCAGTGGTTCTTGTGTTTGCGATTGTTGTAATGTTTCAGGATGATACTGATTCACGAATGACCTCGGAGGGGCAAGTGAACCTTGGCTCGGTCGCAGATATCAGCGAGCAGGAAGCGCCTCCATTGCCTGACAGTGATGCAGTGTCAGATGAAATTTCTGCGGACGGTGCCGCTGTAGATGAAGAGCAGGAGCCAGCACCTGCTTCTGATGAGGCTGTGAGCTCTCAGATTGTGGTAGTAGAATTACCAGCTAAAACTGAAAATCCGCCGTTGGATTCCATCGCTTTTAATTTCTCTAAAGAGTGCTGGTTGGAAGTGATTGATGCGCAGGGTGATGTGTTAAATTCAGATCTTTATCAGCCAGGTGAAAGTAAAGTGCTTCAAGGATATGCGCCTTTTGAAGTGTTACTGGGTAATGTAAAGGCAGTGAGTTTAGCCCTGAATGAGCAAGCTGTGGATTTGCCTGCAAACTTAGGCGGTCAGAAAGTTCGCCTGCGTGTCAGTGCTGCTGGTGAAATTATTGTTTTGGAAGAACAAGTTGCCCACTAAAAGGCCTTACTTAAAAAGAGTCTTTTAGTGAGCAAGACAGTCAATAATGACTGACAATTAACGATTTAGTTAGGTATTAGTACGATGCATTTTGAATCTCCCATTAAGCGCCGCAAATCCCGCCAAATTATGATTGGCGATGTGGCCGTAGGTGGCGATGCACCCATTTCAGTGCAGAGTATGACCAATACAGAAACCTGCGATGTGGCTGCTACTGTTGATCAGATTATCCGTATTCAAAATGCCGGAGCCGATATTGTTCGTGTTTCTGTGCCATCGATGGATGCGGCGGAAGCGTTTGGTGAAATACGTAAGCAGGTCAATATTCCGTTAGTGGCCGATATCCATTTTGATTACCGTATCGCCTTGCGTGTGGCTGATTTGGGGGTTGATTGTCTGCGTATTAACCCGGGTAACATTGGTCGTGAAAAACGCATTCGTGCCGTGGTGGATAAAGCGCGTGACTTAAATATTCCGATACGCATTGGTGTCAATGCCGGCTCCTTGGAAAAAGATATCCAGAAAAAGTATGGCGAGCCAACACCGGATGCCTTGGTCGAATCGGCTTTGCGCCATGTTGATATATTGGATAGCCTTAATTTCCAAAACTTTAAAGTGAGTGTAAAAGCCTCGGATGTATTTATGGCTGTGGGCGCTTACCGTAAACTGGCTACTCAAATTGAGCAACCATTGCACTTAGGGATTACTGAGGCGGGTGGTCTGCGAGCAGGTACCGTGAAATCTGCAGTTGGTTTAGGTGCGCTGCTGATGGATGGTATTGGTGATACGTTACGCATCTCCTTGGCGGCCGACCCAGTAGAAGAAGTTAAAGTGGGTTGGGACTTGTTGAAGAGCCTCAAATTACGCAGCAAGGGTATTAATTTTATTGCATGCCCAAGTTGTTCACGTCAAAATTTTGATGTAATCAAAACCATGAATGAACTGGAAACTCGACTGGAAGACATAACTACGCCACTGGACGTGGCGGTAATTGGTTGTGTTGTTAATGGTCCGGGTGAAGCGAAAGAAGCTGATATTGGTTTGGCTGGCGGTACGCCGAATAACCTCGTTTATGTCGATGGTAAAGCGAACAGTAAAATCAAAGAAGAAACATTAGTAGATGATCTGGACAAAATGATCCGTGCCAAAGCCGAAAAGAAAGCGGCTGAGCTTGCTGAACAAGAAAAGAATTTAATCGCTAAAACCTAGCGTATAAACTTGTTGAAATAGTTTTATCGACAACGAAACATTGGAAAAGACTTTGAAAAAATTACAATCCATTCGCGGTATGAATGACTTGCTGCCAACTGACTCTTACGCGTGGCAGTACCTGGAATCGACCGTTGCCGATGTATTGCAGTCCTACGCGTATAAAGAAATCCGT
>JAUVQU010000026.1 GCA_030597965.1 Cellvibrionaceae bacterium | reverse complement strand
TTGTCGGTCGTAAGTGCGGGATGACTCGCGTATTTACAGACGAAGGTGTTTCCCTTCCTGTTACTGTGATTGAGGTTTCTCCCAATCGCATCACTCAGGTAAAGACGGAGGAAACCGATGGTTACAGCTCTGTGCAGGTAACTACGGGATCTCGTCGTGCCTCACGTGTTTCCAAGTCCCAAGCTGGTCACTTTGCAAAAGCTCAATCAGAAGCTGGTTCTTCTGTTGTTGAATTGCGCAATGATGCTGGTGAAGAATTCGAGGTTGGTGCTCAAATCACCGCTGATGTATTCGAAGCTGGGCAAATTGTTGATGTCACTGGTGTATCCAAAGGTAAAGGATTTGCTGGTGGCGTTAAGCGTTGGAATTTTGCAATGCAAGACGCAACGCACGGTAACTCTATTTCGCACCGTGCACCTGGCTCAATTGGCCAGTGTCAGACCCCTGGTCGCGTTTTTAAGGGCAAGAAGATGGCAGGACATATGGGTGCTGAACGTAAGACTGTTCAGAATCTGGAGGTTGTTCGTGTCGACGCTGAGCGTAATCTACTGTTGGTTAAAGGTGCGGTCCCTGGTGCTCCAGGTGGTCAGGTAATTGTGCGTCCAGCAGTTAAACGCAGCAACGGTTGAATCCGAGGATATTGACAATGGATTTGAATATAGCTACGCCAGAAGGTTCGAAAGGTACAGTTTCTGTATCTGAAGTGGCTTTCGGCAAAGAATTTAATCAAGACCTTGTACACCAGGCAGTTGTGGCCTTTATGGCTGGCGCTCGTCAGGGTACTAAGGCTCAGAAGAATCGTGCAGCGGTTTCTGGTGGTGGTGCTAAGCCATGGCGTCAGAAGGGAACTGGTCGTGCTCGTGCAGGAACTATCCGCAGTCCGCTATGGCGTTCTGGTGGTGTTACTTTTGCTGCTCAGCCGCGTGACCATTCTCAGAAGCTTAACAAGAAAATGTACCGCGCTGCGTTACGTTGCATCTTGTCAGAGTTGAACCGTCAAGAGCGTTTGGTTGTTGTTGAGTCATTTGATATTGAAGCCCCTAAGACTAAGGCTTTGGTATCTGAATTGGCCAAGTTCGACCTAAACAGCGTGCTGATTGTTTCTGAAGAAGTAAGCGACAACTTATACCTAGCGTCACGCAACCTGCATAAAGTAGATGTGTGTGATGTTCAGGCTGTAAACCCAGTATCACTGATTCGTCCAGATAAAGTGGTAATGACGGTTGCAGCGCTGAAAAAGTTTGAGGAGATCCTGGGATGAACCAAGCGCGACTATATAAAGTGTTGTTAGGTCCAGTGGTTTCTGAAAAAGCAGCTGGCACTGAAAATCAAGTGGTTTTCAAAGTGACTTCTGATGCCCTAAAGGCTGAAGTTAAAGCTGCTGTAGAAAAACTGTTCGACGTAAAAGTTGAAAACGTACGCGTATTGAACGTCAAAGGTAAATCCAAGCGCACTCGCCATGGTATCGGCAAGCGTAGCGATTGGAAGAAAGCCTATGTACGTTTAGCCGCCGGTCAAGATATTGACTTCGCGGTAGAAGGTTAAGGAGAGAGTTGCGATGCCTATTGTAAAACGTAAACCAACGTCTCCCGGTCGCCGCTTTGTTGTAAGTGTTGTTAATCCGGACTTGCACAAGGGTGCGCCACACGCACCTTTGCTTGAAAAGAAGCAGAAGACCGGTGGTCGTAACAACAATGGCCGTATCACTACACGTCACGTGGGTGGTGGTCATAAACAGCATTACCGTGTAATTGATTTCCGTCGTAATAAAGATGGTATTCCAGCGACAGTTGAACGCTTGGAATACGATCCAAACCGCAGTGCAAATATTGCACTGGTTTGTTACGCCGACGGTGAGCGCCGCTACATCATTGCCCCTAAAGGCGTGAGTGCGGGTGACACAGTTGAGTCTGGTGCAGCAGCGGCGATTAAGCCGGGCAACACTTTGCCTCTTCAGAATGTCCCTGTGGGTAGTGTTGTTCACTGTGTCGAGTTGAAGCCAGGCAAGGGCGCGCAAATCGCACGTTCAGCCGGTACTTCTGCTCAGCTTGTGGCCCGTGAAGGCCGCTACGTGACTTTGCGTCTACGTAGTGGTGAGATGCGCAAGATACTCTGTGAGTGTCGTGCCACTTTAGGTGAAGTATCCAACAGTGAGCACAGTTTGCGCTCTTTGGGTAAGGCGGGTGCTTCTCGTTGGCGCGGTGTGCGTCCAACTGTTCGTGGTGTAGCTATGAACCCGGTTGATCACCCACATGGTGGTGGTGAAGGCCGTACTTCTGGTGGCCGTCATCCGGTTTCACCTTGGGGTACTCCAGCCAAGGGTTACAAAACTCGCTCGAATAAGCGCACCGATAACATGATTGTTCGCCGTCGCGATAAGAAATAAGCGACTGTAAGCACTATCTAAAGAGGAGAGCACAGTGTCACGCTCACTGAAAAAAGGTCCTTTCATTGATCTTCATTTAATTAAGAAGATTGAAACTGCGATCGAAAATAATGACCGTCGTCCGATCAAAACCTGGTCGCGCCGCTCTATGATCATGCCAGAAATGGTTGGTCTTACTATTGCGGTTCACAACGGTCGTCAACATGTCCCTGTCTTGGTTAATGAAGAGATGGTTGGGCATAAACTGGGCGAGTTTGCAGGTACCCGCACATTTCGCGGTCACGTTGCAGATAAGCAAGCCAAGCGCTAAGAGGTAATGATGGAAGTAGCAGCTAAATTAAGCGGCGCTCAACTGTCGGCGCAAAAAGCGCGTCTTGTGGCTGATCAGATTCGTGGTAAACACGTTGAAGAAGCCTTGGACATTTTGGCTTTCAGCCCGAAGAAAGGCGCAGCAATCATTAAGAAAGTGCTCGAGTCTGCAATTGCAAACGCAGAGCATAATGAAGGCGCTGATGTTGATGAGTTAACAATATCTACGATTTTTGTAGATGAAGGTCTGACAATGAAACGTATCAGACCTCGTGCTAAAGGCCGTGCAGATCGCATCCTTAAGCGCACTTGTCACATTACCGTTAAAGTAGCCGATCAGTAAGAGACGGACGTTATGGGTCAGAAAGTACATCCGACAGGTATTCGTCTGGGTATCGTTAAGAAGCACACCTCAATTTGGTATGCCGATAGCGATGAATACGCAGACAAATTAAACACCGACATGTCAGTTCGCGCGTACATCGAGAAAACTCTCGATCACGCTTCTGTAAGTCGAGTGGTAATAGAGCGTCCGGCTGACACCGCACGCATCACCATTCACACCGCCCGTCCGGGTATTGTGATTGGTAAAAAAGGTGAAGATGTAGAAAAGCTGCGCACTGAGCTTACTAAGCAAATGGGCGTGCCGGTTCACATCAACATCGAAGAAATACGCAAGCCGGACTTGGACGCAAAACTGGTAGCCCAGGGCGTGGCCTCTCAGCTCGAGCGTCGTGTGATGTTCCGTCGTGCTATGAAGCGCGCGGTACAGAACGCAATGCGTCAAGGTGCTGAAGGTATCAAGATTCAGGTTGCGGGTCGTTTGGGCGGTGCAGAGATCGCGCGTAACGAATGGTATCGTGAAGGTCGTGTTCCACTACACACTTTGCGTGCCGATATCGATTATGCACACGCTGAAGCTGCAACAACTTACGGCATCATTGGTGTAAAAGTTTGGATCTTCAAAGGCGAAGTCATCGGCGGTGTTCCAGCCGTTGAAGAAAAGCCTAAGAAGAGAAAGAACACTAAGTAAGGAGTACGCAAGATGTTACAACCGAAGCGTACAAAGTTTCGCAAGCAACATAAAGGCCGTAACCGCGGCCTGGCCCATCGCGGCTCAAAAGTCAGCTTTGGTGAGTTTGGCTTGAAAGCTGATGGTCGTGGTCGTATTACTGCACGCCAAATTGAAGCGGCGCGTCGTACCATGACTCGTCACATCAAACGTGGTGGCAAAATCTGGATTCGTGTGTTTCCAGACAAACCAATTACCGCCAAACCTCTGGAAGTTCGTCAGGGTAAAGGTAAGGGTAATGTTGAATACTGGGTAGCCCAGATTCAGCCAGGCAAGATTCTGTACGAGATGGAAGGTGTTTCCGAAGAGCTCGCACGTGAAGCATTTGCCCTGGCTGCTGCTAAGTTACCTATTAGAACTAAATTCGTGAAACGTTCGGTGATGTGATGAAGACTCAAGAACTCCGCGATAAAACAGTTGAAGAGCTTAATGGTGAATTGCTGTCTCAGTTAGAAGCTCAGTTTAAGCTGCGTATGCAAGCTTCAACTGGTCAATTGACTCAGACGCACCTTCTCAAGCAGGCTCGTCGTGACATCGCACGTATTAAGACTGTGCTGACTGAAAAGGCAGGTAATTAATCATGACAACAGAAAACCAAGCCAACCAGCTTACCGGTAAAGTTGTTAGTGACAAGATGGACAAGTCCATCACTGTTCTGATCGAGCGCCGTGTTAAGCATCCGATTTATGGCAAGTACGTCAGTAAATCATCCAAGATTAAAGCTCATGACGAAAGTAATGAGTGCAAGGCTGGTGATACGGTCACTATTAAAGAGTGTCGTCCACTGTCTAAGACAAAGTCTTGGTCTTTGGTAAAAATTGAAGTGCGCGCTACTGAAGTTTAATTCAGTAGTTCGTTGTTAAAAGTTTCGGAGACAGACAATGATTCAAACGCAATCATACTTGGATGTTGCTGACAACAGTGGCGCTCGCCGAGTGATGTGTATCAAGGTGCTGGGCGGTTCACATCGTCGTTACGCAGCCGTTGGTGACATTATTAAGGTTACCGTTAAGGAAGCAATTCCTCGCGGTAAAGTGAAAAAAGGTCAGGTAATGAACGCCGTTGTGGTTCGCACCAGAAAAGGTGTACGCCGCGCAGACGGTTCATTGATTAAATTTGACGACAATGCAGCGGTTCTATTGAACGCTCAGGATGCACCCATAGGTACTCGTATCTTTGGTCCTGTGACACGTGAGCTGCGTGGCGAGAAATTTATGAAAATCATCTCTTTGGCCCCAGAAGTACTGTAATTCAGTTCTTTTGAGAGAATCAGAGAGTAGAGGACAAGGTTATGCGTAAGATTAAACGTGATGACGAAGTAGTTGTGATCGCTGGTCGCGATAAAGGTAAGCAGGGCAAAGTAGTACGCGTGCTAGCCGACAACCGCTTGCTTGTGTCCGGTGTTCACATAGTAAAGAAGCACCAAAAACCTAATCCGCAACTGGGTGTCGCTGGTGGGATTGTAGAACAGGAAGCCCCTATACAGGTTTCTAACGTTGCAATCATCAACGCAGCAACAGGCAAGGCCGATCGAGTGGGCTTTAAAGTCCTCGAAGACGGCACCAAAGTACGGGTTTTTAAATCCAACGGCGAAGCCGTAGACGCGTAAGCGTCTAGTTGGCGGCAAGAGCAGGCGGTAATTAAACATGGCTAAGTTGAAAGAACTTTACCAAAACGAATTGGCAGGCAAGCTGAAAGAAGAGCTTGGTTTGACTAGTTTTATGGAAGTGCCTCGCATTACTAAAATCACCCTGAACATGGGTGTGGGCGAAGCCCTAGGTGATAAAAAGGTATTGGAACACGCTGTGGCTGATCTCGAGAAAATCGCTGGTCAGAAAGTAGTGGTAACCAAAGCGCGTAAGTCTATTGCAGGCTTTAAAGTGCGTGAAGACTGGCCTATTGGCTGCAAGGTTACTCTGCGTTCAGAGCGTATGTATGAATTCTTGGAGCGCTTGATTGCGATCTCTATCCCACGTATCCGTGACTTCCGTGGCGTAAGCCCGAAGCAGTTCGATGGTCGCGGAAATTTTTCTATGGGTGTGACAGAGCAAATCATCTTTCCAGAAATCGACTATGACAAGGTTGATAAGCTGCGCGGTCTTGATATTTGTATCACGACTAGTGCGCGTAACGACGACGAAGGTCGTGCGTTGCTGAAAGCTTTCAACTTCCCGTTTAAAGGCTAAGGGTCGGTACAATGGCTAAGAAATCAATGATTGCACGTGATAAAAAACGTGCACAGATTGTGGCTAAGTTCGCAGAAAAGCGTAACCAGCTGAAGGCAATTATTGTTAATTCTGAATCTACTGAAGAGCAGGTTTGGGAAGCGCAAGTTGCACTACAAAAGATGCCTCGCGATGCGAGCCCAGTACGTCAGCGTCGCCGTTGTCGTATCACGGGTCGTCCACATGGTGTTTACCGCAAGTTCGGCCTGTGCCGTAACAAATTGCGTGAAGCAGCTATGCGTGGCGATGTGCCTGGTCTGGTTAAAGCCAGCTGGTAATCCCAGCTGAATTTAGGAGCAAGTTCTTATGAGTATGCAAGATCCGTTGGCAGATATGCTGACTCGCATCCGCAACGCTCAACAAGTAGGTAAGACATCCGTAGCGATGCCTTCCTCAAAGCTGAAAACCAGTGTCGCTAATGTGCTGGTTGAAGAAGGTTATGTAAGTGCCTTTTCTGTTAGTGAAGACGCTAAGCCTGAGCTGACTGTTGAGCTGAAGTATTTTGAAGGTAAACCAGTAATTGCTGAGCTTGACCGTGTAAGTCGTCCAGGTTTACGTAGTTACGCTGGAAAAGACAACATCCCAACCATCCGTGGTGGTTTGGGCATTGCTATTGTCTCTACCAGTAAAGGTGTTATGACTGATCGTGCTGCACGCGCCGCTGGCGTTGGTGGTGAGGTTCTCTGCACCGTATTCTAAATCGCTTTTATAGAGCGATTTTGTTAATCCAGTGGTAATTATTATGGGTTAACCAGGCATAGGATGTGCCGTCAAAAGCCGAGAGGCTTTTGCAAGACCTTATAAATAAAAGAATTGCACATAATTCTTTCAGGTTTATAAGGGTGACCAATTAAATAGTTAGAAAATTATTTAATTGCCAGATTAAAAGTTTTTAATGGGAATTCGTTATGTCACGAGTTGCAAGTAGTCCGGTTGAAGTACCTGCTGGTGTAACTGTAACCCTGAGTGATCAGGAAATTACAGTTAAAGGCAGCAAAGGTACATTGGCGCATAACATTCACGGCAAGGTTGAAGTTTCTCAAGACGAAGGTCTTTTGAAGTTCGTTGCCCGTGATGGTGCCAAGCAGTCTCGCGCATTGGCAGGCACTACACGTGCCTTGGTAAATAACATGGTTGTGGGTGTTACCGCTGGTTTCGAAAAGAAGCTGGTACTCAACGGTGTTGGTTATCGTGCTAAAGCGTCAGGAAAAACTGTAGACCTGACCCTGGGTTTCTCTCATCCAGTTGTTTACACCCTTCCGGAAGGTGTAACCGCAGAGAGCCCAAGTCAGACCGAAGTCGTACTCAAGAGCGCTGATAAACAGCTTCTTGGTCAGGCAGCCGCGGAAATCCGCGCGTTCCGTCCACCAGAGCCTTATAAAGGTAAAGGTGTTCGCTATGCCGACGAGCATGTACGTCGTAAAGAAGCTAAGAAGAAGTAGGGCTAGGTCATGAACGATAAGAAACAATCTCGTTTACGTCGTGCGCGTCGCGCTCGTGCCAAGATCAGCGAGTTGGGTAGCACACGTTTGTGTGTTAACCGTACTCCGCGTCATATCTACGCACAGGTTATTGCCGCAAACGGTGGTGAAGTAGTTGCAAGCGCATCTACTTTGGATAAAGACTTGCGTGCCGGTAAAACCGGCAACATCGACGCAGCAGCAGCGGTAGGCACTTTGATTGCCGAGCGCGCTAAAGCAGCTGGCGTTACTGAGGTGGCTTTTGACCGCAGTGGTTTTAAATACCACGGTCGTGTTAAAGCCTTGGCTGACGCAGCTCGCGAAGCTGGTTTGGAATTCTAAAGGTTAAGATATGGCTTACAACAAGAAAGATGATCGTAACGAAGAAGGCTTCCAGGAAAAACTGGTACAGGTCAATCGCGTTGCTAAGACTGTTAAAGGCGGTCGTATCTTTACCTTTACAGCACTGACTGTAGTTGGTGATGGCAAAGGTAAAGTAGGTTTTGGTCGCGGTAAGGCTCGTGAAGTGCCTATGGCGATTCAAAAGGCTATGGAAGCGGCTCGTCGTAACATGGTTGAAGTAGATCTGAATGGCGACACTATTCAGTACGCTACAACTGGCCGTCATGGTGGTTCAAAAGTTTACATGCAGCCTGCATCACAGGGTACGGGTGTTATTGCCGGTGGCGCAATGCGTGCAGTATTTGAAATTGCTGGTGTGCAGAACGTTTTGGCTAAGTGCTACGGGTCTACTAACCCGGTAAACGTTGTTCGTGCGACTTTTGAAGCATTAAGTACAATGTCTTCCCCGGAAGCAATTGCTACTAAGCGTGGCAAGAGCGTCGAAGAGATTTTGAACTAATCGAAGTAAGACTTCGGTTATACGAGTTGGATTAGAATCATGGCTAAGAAAAAGATTCAAGTGACTCAGGTGAAAAGCATGACTGGACGCCTGAAGAACCACCAAGCCTGCGTGGCTGGTTTGGGCCTGCGCCGTATTGGTCACACTGTTGAAGTGGAAGATACACCATCGGTACGCGGAATGATTAACAAAGCGCACTATCTGCTTAAGGTTGAGGGAGAGTAATATGCGTCTTAATACGCTAAGCCCGGCTCCGGGTAGTACTCACAGCAAGAAGCGTGTCGGTCGCGGTATTGGTAGCGGCGTCGGCAAAACTTCTGGTCGTGGTCATAAAGGTCAAAAGTCTCGTTCTGGCGGCAGTGTTCGTCCAGGCTTCGAGGGTGGCCAGATGCCTTTACAAAAGCGTTTGCCAAAGTTTGGTTTTACCTCACGTATTGGCCGCGTAACTGCGGAAGTTCGTTTGTCTGAACTGAACCAGGTCGAAGGCGATGTAGTTGATTTAGGCACGCTGAAAGAAGCTGATGTTATCGGCATCAACATGAAGCGCGCAAAAATCATCTTGTCTGGTGAGCTAAAGAAGGCTGTAACTGTTAAAGGTTTGGCTGTGACTAAAGGTGCTAAGGCGGCTATTGAAGCTGCTGGCGGCAAGGTCGAAGACTAATTAACGGATAGGGTGCCAATGGCAACTCAAGGCAATATGCCAGCTGGAAAGCAGAAGGGACTAGGCGAGCTTTGGGCTCGCCTTCGTTTTCTCCTGTTGGCAATCGTTGTTTATCGGCTCGGAACTCACATACCTGTTCCGGGCATAGATCCAGAGCGCATTGCAGCGTTATTTAATCAGAACCAGGGCACTATCCTGGGTATGTTTAATATGTTCTCTGGTGGTGCGCTTTCGCGCATGAGTATCTTAGCTTTGGGTATCATGCCGTACATTTCAGCTTCTATTATTATGCAGCTGATGAGTGCGGTGTCGCCGAGTCTGGAGCAGCTTAAGAAGGAAGGTGATGCGGGTCGTCGCAAGATTGCTCAGTACACACGCTACCTGACAGTATTGCTGGCTTTAGTGCAGGGTATTGGTATGTCGGTTGGTTTCTCCGATCAGGCGTACATGACTGGCTTTAGCTTTTACTTTATTGCGGTTAGTTCACTGGTGACCGGTGCCGTCTTTATGATGTGGCTGGGTGAGCAGGTGACTGAGCGTGGTATTGGTAACGGTATTACCATGCTGATATTTGCCGGTATTGTTGCCGGCTTGCCAGGTGCTATTGGTCAGGCGTTTGAGAGTTCACGTCAAGGTGATCTTCATATTCTTGCACTGTTGGCAGTTGCCGTATTGGGTATGGGTGTTATTTGGTTTGTCGTTCGTATGGAGCGTGGCCAACGTAGAATTACTGTGAATTATGCACAGCGTCAGCAGAGTCGTCGTGGCCCGGCAGCACAAGCGCAGACTAGCCATTTACCACTCAAGGTAAATATGGCCGGTGTTATCCCAGCTATTTTTGCGAGCAGTATTTTGTTGTTCCCAGCTTCGATCGCTTCATGGTTTGGTAGTGCAGGCGATGGTATTGGCAGTGAAATTCTCCAGGAAGTCGCTTTGGCGATTGGCCCTGGGCAGCCGTTGAATTTTGTATTGTTTGCGGCATTGATTGTGTTTTTCTGCTTCTTCTATACGGCGTTGATGTTTAACCCGACTGAAGTGGCCGATAACTTGAAAAAGTCCGGTGCGTATATCCCTGGTATCCGCCCCGGTGAGCAGTCTGCTAAGTATATTGACAAAGTGTTGACCCGTTTAACGGTCGTTGGTTCTTTGTACATTGCAGCAGTTTGTTTATTACCGCAATTTCTCGTAGTGGCAGTTAATGTGCCATTTTACTTGGGCGGTACATCGCTATTGATCGTGGTCGTGGCGGTAATGGACTTGATGTCCCAGGTGCAATCGCACTTGATGTCTAATCAGTACGATGGACTGATGAAGAAAGCGAACCTGAATGGTTATGGTCGCGGAAAAGGCGGCTAGTTTTAACGGGGCTCTGGCCCCTAAAACCTGTAGGTCGGGCTAAAGCCCGACATGTCGGACTGAAGTCCGAGCTACAATAAAATGAGGTAATTGGATCATGAAAGTTCGTGCTTCAGTGAAAAAGATTTGCCGGAACTGTAAAACTGTACGTCGCAATGGTGTTGTCAGAGTAATCTGTAGCGCCGAGCCTCGTCACAAGCAGCGCCAAGGCTAATAGGGGGCGTTGACTGTCGTTAGGCGAGAAATCATCTAGCTATTGTCTTTTGGTAACTTATCCGCTATTCTTGCGCGCCTTTTTGGTGTCGAGAGTGGCGTTTTGTTGCTGTCAACGCTGCAATTTAAGAAGTATACGTGGAGTAATATGAATGGCCCGTATCGCTGGTGTCAACATACCGGATAACAAACATACTGTTATCTCCCTGACTTATGTCTATGGGATCGGTCGTACAACCGCTAAGAAAATTTGTGCTGCAACAGGTGTTGCTGAGGACGCTAAAATTAGCGACCTGAGTGAAGCCGAGATGGATGCAGTACGTACTGAAGTAGCAAAGAGCACTGTAGAAGGTGACTTGCGTCGTGAAGTATCTATGAACATCAAACGTTTGATGGACCTAGGTTGCTTCCGTGGCTTACGCCACCGTCGCGGTCTGCCACTTCGTGGTCAACGTACGAAAACTAACGCACGCACTCGTAAGGGTCCGCGCAAACCGATCAGAAAGTAATTTAGCCCCTGGGCTAAATTCAGGTTAGGAAGGATTGCTATGGCTAAGCCAAGTAATAAAACTAGTCGTAAAAAAGTTAAAAAGACCGTTGTAGACGGTATTGCGCATGTACATGCGTCTTTTAACAATACTATTGTGACCATTACCGACCGTCAGGGTAACGCTCTTAGCTGGGCAACTGCTGGTGGTTCTGGTTTCCGTGGTTCCCGAAAGAGTACTCCATTTGCCGCACAGGTCGCTGCAGAGCGAGCTGGTGAAGCAGCTAAAGAATACGGTCTTAAGAATCTGGACGTTGAAGTTAAAGGTCCTGGTCCTGGTCGTGAATCAGCTGTTCGTGCATTAAATAATGTTGGTTATAAGATTACTAACATTACGGATGTTACGCCGATTCCTCACAACGGCTGTCGTCCGCCGAAGAAACGTCGCGTTTAAGGGGGCTTACAGAAATGGCACGATATATTGGACCAACTTGTAAGCTGTCTCGCCGCGAAGGAACTGATTTGTTCCTTAAAAGTGGTGCACGTCCGCTTGATTCAAAATGTAAAGTAGAGAACGCCCCAGGCCAGCACGGCATCCGTCGTGGTCGTTTGTCTGACTATGGTGTTCAGCTGCGTGAAAAGCAAAAAGTCCGTCGTATTTACGGTGTGCTTGAGAAGCAATTCCGCGGCTACTATAAAGAAGCTGCCCGTCGTAAGGGTGCTACCGGTGAAAACCTGCTTCAGTTGCTAGAAGGCCGCTTGGATAACGTGGTTTTCCGTATGGGATATGGTGCTACACGCGCTGAATCTCGCCAGCTGGTTTCTCACAAATCTATCACGGTAAATGACACGGTTGTTAACATTCCTTCTTACCAGGTACAGGTAGGTGATGTGGTTGCCGTACGTGAAAAGTCAAAAGCTCAGCTGCGTATTGCGCAATCTCTGACTCTTGCTTCTCAACGTGGTGAGATAGAGTGGGTAGAAGTGAACGCGGATAAGAAAGAAGGTACATTTAAACGCGTACCTGACCGTTCAGATCTTCCAGCTGAAATCAACGAAAACCTAATTGTAGAACTTTACTCTAAGTAAAGGGCTAATCGCTAAAGGTGTGGCTATGCAGAGTGCTGTAAACGAGTTTCTGACTCCTCGTCATATTGACGTAACCGAACTGGGCCCAAATCACGCTAAGGTGGTTCTCGAACCTCTGGAGCGTGGTTTTGGTCATACCCTTGGTAATGCGCTACGTCGTATCTTGCTTTCATCTATGCCAGGTTGTGCCGTAGTTGAAGTCGAGATAGATGGTGTACTTCATGAGTACAGTGCTATCGAGGGTGTGCAGGAAGACGTTATTGAAATACTGCTAAACCTTAAAGGTGTAGCAGTAGTGATGCACGGTAAAGATCAGGCCGTGTTGAACTTAAGCAAAAAAGGTGCGGGCGTTGTAACCGCGGGTGATATACAGGTCGATCACGAAGTTGAGATCATGAACCCTGAGCATGTTATTGCCCATGTGACCGGTGATGCTGAGCTGAACATTAAGTTGACTGTTGCACGTGGTCGCGGTTATCAGCCAGCTGATGCCCGTAATACTGGCGACGAAGAGACTCACGCCATTGGCCGTTTACAGCTTGATGCTTCTTATAGCCCGGTTAAACGTCTGGCTTATACAGTAGAAAGTGCGCGTGTTGAACAGCGTACTGACCTGGATAAGCTGGTTCTTGATCTTGAGACGAACGGTACGATTGATCCTGAAGAGGCTATTCGCCGCTCTGCAACTATCTTGCAGCAGCAGCTGGCTGTCTTTGTCGATCTGGAAGGTGAGAAAGAAGCCGAACCAGAAGAGAAAGAAGAAGAGATTGATCCAGTTCTGTTGCGTCCTGTTGACGATCTAGAGTTGACGGTTCGTTCTGCGAACTGCCTGAAGGCTGAGAACATTTACTACATTGGTGATCTGATTCAGCGCACTGAAGTAGAATTGTTGAAAACACCTAATTTGGGTAAGAAGTCTTTGACTGAGATTAAAGATATCCTTGCTTCACGCGGATTGTCTCTCGGTATGCGTTTGGAGAACTGGCCGCCAGCCAGCCTGAAGAACGACGATAAATTGGCTTAATTTTATAGCGCCGCTGTTTAGCTGTAGTTGCTCAATAGTGGTGGTATGAAACCCAATTTTTAACAGATATTTAATGAGTGTTATCGAGGTTGTTATCGCGATAACCGGTTTGTAAGGATTTAGAGTTATGCGTCATCGTCATAGTGGTCGCCAACTGAATCGCAACAGTTCACACCGAAAGGCCATGTTCAAGAACATGACTATTTCACTGGTTGAACATGAGTTGATTAAAACAACTTTGGCTAAGGCTAAAGAATTGCGCACAGTTGCAGAACCTTTGATTACTCTTTCAAAGAGTGACAGCGTTGCTAACCGCCGTTTGGTTTTCAGTCGTTTGGGTAGCAAAGCCGCTGTAGGTAAGTTGTTTGAAGATCTGGGTCCTCGTTATGAGGGTCGTCCAGGTGGTTATATCCGCATTCTTAAGTGTGGATACCGTACAGGCGATAAGGCCCCAATGGCTTACGTTGAGTTGGTTGACCGTCCGGTAGAAGCTGAGGCTGTTGAGGAGGAGTAAAACCTTCCTTTGTGTTCAGGCAATAAAAAAGGCGCTTAGGCGCCTTTTTTATTGCCTGTTTTATGGCTAGAAGTTTTTTCCTGTTGTTCTTTTAGCAGCATTGCTATCTTCCTCGTATCACCCCAGTGGTAATTTCCAAAGTCTCCGTTTTTCCTGATCACTCGATGGCAGGGTATTAGTTTGCCTATTGGGTTTTGGCTTATGGCATGACCAACCGCACGAGCCGACTTGGGCTCCCTGATGGTTTGAGCTATATCGGAGTAAGAGCTCACTTCGCCTGTAGGAATGCGTAATAGGGCTTCCCAGACTTTATGCTGAAACGGGCTGCCAATGATGTGCAGCCGAAGTTCAGCGCTAGCTGTGAACAGGTTTTTTGCGATGGGCAGTGTGGATTCAGGTGATTCTATTAACTTTGCTTGAGGCCAGCGCCCTTTTAATTCAGTGGTGGGGCAAACGCCTTCATGTTCAAACGCCAGATAGCATAAACCGTGAACAGTGATGGCAATAAACGTGGAGCCATAAAGTGTGTCATGCCAGCCATGCTGAATAGTGAGCCCTTGTCCTCTATTGCGCACATTACCAGCAGTCATGGCCTCCCAGTGCAGTATTAGATCATGCAGTCGACCGCTACTGGAAAGTCCGCTGTGCAATGTAGCGTTTTCAGCGGTTGCGTTGGTCATGAGTTGCTGTAGGGCTTTTTCTTTGGTTAGGAAACGAAGAAAGGCTTTTGGGCTGAGACCGGCCCATTGCTGGAATAATCGCTGTGTGTGGCTGGGGCTTAGGGCGATTGCGTGTGCAACTTGTTCAAGGCTGGGTTGTTCGGATTGGTGTTCTCGAATGTACTCTATTGCCCCGGCTATTTGCCTGTAGTGACGTGCTTGTGTGCCGGTAAACTGCTGGTTCATAGGCTGAGTGTAAACCTGCGGGGCTCAGATACCACCCGAAACTTGCCCATTGTTCAGCTTTTGTTCAAGTTAGTCCGGTAAAATTTGATCATTATTGGCTCTTAAAATACTGACATTGTTAATAATTTGGGTGCTTGATCTGAGGGCCTGTCGTAGAATGGAACAAATGGAGAGAAAACTATGAAAATTGTGTCGTTAATGATGGCTTTTGTTGGCATGTTTATGTCCGCGGCTTATTCGTACGCAGGTGATGCAGATGCGGGCAAGCAAAAGGCAGCAGTGTGTACGTCCTGCCATGGTGCAAATGGTGTTGCGATGATACCGACTTACCCAAGCCTGGCGGGTCAAAATGAATTGTATCTGGTTTCAGCTTTAAAGGCCTACAAAGATGGTTCACGCAGTGGCGGGCAGGCGGTGATTATGGCTGCTATGGCTCAAGGCTTGAGTGATGCGGATATGGCTAACCTGGCGGCTTATTACTACTCGCTCAAATAAAAGGTCATGCCCTTTTCGAGGCCCGATGGATGTCGGGTTTTTTTATGGGTGTGAGAAGCATAATCGCGCTTTATTATCGGTCTGCATGGTTTCTATTTGCCGATCCGAGTTAGAATGCAGACCTTATTCAGTTATGGAAATTGGCTTTGTCCTCCAAAAACAACCACTCTTTACCAGAAACAGGCGTTAGGCATTTTGAGCGACGGGCTGTCGCTTCGCTGGCGAGTTTGTATTCGTTCCGGATGCTGGGTTTGTTTATGGTGCTGCCAATCCTCACGCTTTATGCTGAGGATTATGAGGGTAGCACGCCGCTGTTGATTGGTTTTGCTATGGGTGCCTACGGTTTCAGTCAGGCATTGCTACAGATCGCATTTGGTACTCTTTCGGACCGTCTGGGTCGTAAACCAGTGATTGTACTGGGGTTGTTGATCTTCGCCGCCGGCTCTATTGTTGCCGGACTGTCAGACTCTATCTGGGGGCTGATTATTGGTCGCTTCCTGCAGGGTTGTGGTGCTATTGCGAGTGCCATTATGGCGCTGGTGTCTGATTTAACTTCTGAGGAAAATCGCAGCAAAGCCATGGCCTCTATTGGCGCTTCAATCGGCGTCTCCTTTTCTGTGGCGTTGATTTTGGGGCCGTTGGTGAGTCAATGGGGCGGGTTGGCTGCTGTCTTTTGGTTAACGGCTGGGTTGGCATTTGTTGGCCTGTTAATTGTTTGGAAGTTAGTCCCCACACCTGAGGTGCATGGCCAGCGCCATCGTGATTTGGGCTTAGTGCGAGAGCTGTGGATGCCTGTTCTGCAGAATCTTGAGCTGCGTCGCCTTAATGTTGGAATCTTCGTTTTACACTATGTGTTGATTTCGTGCTTTATGGTCTTGCCTGGCATACTTGAGGGCACATTAGATATTGTTCGTGATGATCATTGGCAGGTGTACTTGCCTCTGTTGTTTTTAGGGTTTGTGGCGATGATCCCATTTATGATTCTCGCTGAAAAACACCGAAAAATTAAACTGGTGTTTGTATTCTCTGTTGGTCTGTTAGCCCTGATGATTCCAATGATATTCGTTTGGCGGGAAGAGTTTTGGTTTTTTGTCGCGGCTTTATTTTTCTTTTTTATGGCTTTTAATTTACTTGAAGCAGTCTTGCCTTCTCTGATGAGTAAAATCGCACCGGCGGGTGCTAAAGGCACGGCTATGGGTGTTTATTCAACCTGTCAATTCCTGGGTGCTTTTGCCGGGGGCTCGCTGAGTGGTTTTCTTATACAGAATTATGGGGAATTTGCGGTATTTGGATCGGCCTTTGCTTTGGTGTTGGTGTGGTTGTGTGCAGCTGTAACAATGCGTCCTCCACGCTTTTTAACCAGTGTTCGCGTGCCCATCCATAAAGACTCTTCGGAAGAGACTCTGTATGCCCTGGAACGTATTGAGGGTGTTGAGGATGTAGTGCTGATTAAAGAAGAGCAGTGTGTTTATCTAAAGGTTGATAGCAAAGTATTTGACCGTGAGAGCTTGTCTTTTCTTGCTGCCGATTAAATCTTGAGGGTGGTTCTTTGGTAGCTGCAAACCCCGAGTCGCTGGTGTAAGCTGGACGACCTAAAAATAATTCGCCATTGTTTGGTGTGATAAATTAAATAAAGAGTGATCGGTTGGGCAAAAGCCAAGCTTAACTGAAGGAGAAAAATTATGGCGCGCGGTGTAAATAAAGTAATTTTGGTCGGTAATTTGGGTAATGCCCCAGAGATGAAATACATGCCGAGTGGTGGTGCTGTGACAAACCTCAGCGTGGCAACATCTGAGACCTGGAAAGATAAGCAAACCGGGCAGCCGCAGGAGCGTACCGAATGGCACCGAGTGGTTTTCTTTAATAAGTTGGCCGAGATTGCCGGCCAGTATTTGAAGAAAGGCAGCAAGGTCTATATTGAAGGTTCCTT
>JAUVQU010000203.1 GCA_030597965.1 Cellvibrionaceae bacterium | reverse complement strand
TGTTGATTGATGAATCTCTGCTGGGTTGGAAAGAGTACGAGATGGAAGTTGTTCGTGACAAAAACGACAACTGCATCATCGTTTGTTCTATCGAGAACTTCGATCCTATGGGTGTGCATACCGGCGACTCAATTACCGTGGCACCCGCTCAGACCCTGACGGATAAAGAATTACAAATCATGCGTAACGCCTCTTTGGCGGTATTGCGTGAGATAGGTGTTGAGACAGGCGGTTCTAACGTTCAGTTTGCGGTAAACCCTGAGGATGGCCGTTTGGTGGTTATCGAAATGAACCCACGAGTGTCTCGTTCTTCTGCCTTGGCGTCTAAAGCAACGGGCTTCCCGATTGCTAAAGTGGCGGCCAAGTTGGCGGTGGGTTACACCCTGGACGAATTGCAAAATGACATTACCGGTGGCCAGAGCCCGGCCTCTTTTGAGCCGTCGATCGATTACGTTGTTACTAAGATTCCTCGTTTTACCTTTGAAAAGTTCGGTGATGCCGATGCGCGTTTGACCACCCAGATGAAGTCTGTGGGTGAAGTCATGGCGATTGGTCGCACTTTTCAAGAATCAATGCAAAAAGCCCTGCGTGGCTTGGAGGTTGGCTCTGCCGGTTTTGAGCCGATTGTAGATTTGTCAGCTGACGATGCCATGACGAACATTCGTCGTGACCTTTCTACGCCGGGTGCTGAGCGTATCTGGTATGTGGCGGACGCCTTCCGTGCCGGCATGACAGTTGATGAAGTGTTTGAAACTTCCTCTATTGATCCTTGGTTCTTGGTGCAGATTGAAGACATTGTTAAGTCTGAAGCTCAGATTGCCGGGCAAACGCTGGCTAGTTTGGATGCCGATTTCGTATTCCGCATGAAGCGTAAAGGTTTCGCCGATAAGCGCATGGCTGACCTGTTAAATGAAACTGAAAAAGCGGTACGTGATCGTCGCCATGAATTGGAAATCTTCCCAGTTTATAAGCGTGTTGATACCTGTGCGGCGGAGTTTTCTACCTCTACGGCTTACATGTATTCCACTTACGAAGAAGAGTGCGAGGCGAACCCCAGCACCCGTGACAAGATTATGGTGTTGGGTGGCGGTCCTAACCGTATTGGTCAGGGTATTGAGTTTGATTACTGTTGTGTACACGCTTCCTTGGCGTGTCGCGAAGATGGTTTTGAAACCATCATGGTTAACTGTAACCCTGAAACCGTATCAACCGATTACGATACATCCGATCGCCTGTTCTTTGAGCCGGTGACCGTGGAAGATGTGTTAGAAATAGTACGCAAAGAAAAGCCTAAAGGTGTGATTGTACAGTTCGGCGGCCAGACGCCGCTGAAAATTGCCCGCGCTTTGGAAGCTGAAGGTGTGCCCATTATTGGTACGTCTCCAGACGCGATTGATCGCGCGGAAGACCGCGAGCGCTTCCAGACCATGCTGCACGAACTCAAGCTTAAGCAGCCAGAGAATGCGATTGTGCGCTCGACTGAAGAGGCCATTGTTGAAGCTGAGAATGTTGGCTATCCGCTGGTGGTTCGCCCGTCTTATGTTTTGGGCGGCCGTGCGATGGAGGTTGTGTACAAAGAAGCCGAGTTGCGTCGTTACATGCGTGAGGCGGTAGAGGTATCAAATGATGCGCCAGTATTACTGGATCGCTTCCTGAGCTCTGCCATTGAAGTGGATATCGATGCCGTTTCGGACGGTGAGCAGGTAGTGATTGGTGCCATCATGCAGCACATTGAGCAATGTGGTGTTCACTCAGGTGACTCGGCCTGTTCATTGCCGCCTTATTCTCTGGCGGCTGATGTGCAGGACGATATGCGCGATATGGTGCGCAAGATGGCGTTGGAATTGGGTGTTATTGGCCTGATGAATGTGCAGCTGGCCTATCAGGACGGTGAGATCTACGTGATCGAAGTGAACCCGCGTGGTTCCCGTACCGTGCCGTTTGTTTCTAAGTGCATCGGTGTGTCTTTGGCGAAGGTTGCTGCGCGGGTTCAGGCGGGTAAATCTTTGGCTGAAATAGGCTTCACCGAAGAAATTATCCCAGATTATGTCAGTGTGAAAGAAGCGGTATTCCCGTTCAATAAATTCCCTGCGGTAGATCCAATCCTAGGCCCAGAAATGAAGTCGACCGGTGAAGTCATGGGTGTTGGTGACTGCTTTGGTGAGGCTTATGCCAAAGCGCAGTTAGGCGCAAGTGACCCTATCCCAACGTCTGGTCGCGCGTTTATCAGTGTGCGCGACGTAGACAAGAGCGGCATTGTTGAGGTGTCTAAAGAGTTGACTGATCTAGGTTTTGAGTTAGTGGCAACTCGCGGCACCGCCGCTATTTTGGCTGAGGCTGGATTGACTGTTGAGGCCGTTAATAAAGTGGCCGAAGGTCGTCCACATATCGTGGATATGATTAAGAATAAGGGCATCGATCTGATTGTGAATACCACCGAAGGCGAGCAGGCGATTAAGGATTCTTCATCCATCCGCCGCAGCGCAGAGAGTAATGGTGTGTATTACACGACCACACTGGCCGGCGCGAACGCTGTTTGTATGGCGTTGCGTTTTGGTCCTGAAAAGAAAGTACGCAGCGTACAAGAGTTGCACGCACGCATAGCGAAAAAAGTAGGATAGAAAAATGA
This sequence comes from Cellvibrionaceae bacterium, assembly GCA_030597965.1. Classification (GTDB taxonomy): domain Bacteria; phylum Pseudomonadota; class Gammaproteobacteria; order Pseudomonadales; family Cellvibrionaceae; genus JAUVQU01. Next base: position 1,798 of record JAUVQU010000203.1, on the reverse strand, counting down.
GTAAAGTACCAATGACTGTGGCGGGTGCCAATGCCCTGCGCGAAGAGCTTGAACATTTAAAGAAGGTGGCTCGCCCACGTATTGTGACCGATATTGCGGTGGCGCGTGAACATGGTGATCTGAAAGAGAACGCTGAGTACCATGCGGCACGTGAGCAGCAGAGTTTTTGTGAAGGGCGCGTTAAAGATATTGAGGGTAAGTTGTCCCACGCTCAGGAAATCGATATCACTAAAATTCCTGCGAGTGAGAAAGTCATATTTGGTGTGACCGTGGATTTGCTGAACCTCGATACTGACAAAACTGTGACCTATAAGATTGTTGGTGATGATGAGGCTGACGTGAAGGAGAATAAAATCTCTGTCAATTCTCCTATTGCCCGCGGCTTAATTGGTAAGTTTATTGGTGATGAGGTCAATATTAAGACCCCGGGCGGCGATGTCGGGTTTGAGATCGACGATGTTCGCCATATTTAAGTTTAGAAATGTAAGTTTTGAAATGATTGGCTTCGCAAGAAACCGTAATAAAGTAAGGTAGAGGTAGGTAATGGATTTAAAAGATAAGGTCATCGCGATCACAGGTGCTGGTCGCGGTATTGGTCGTGCAACGGCGGAAAAGCTCGCGTCTAAGGGTGCAAAAATTGCCATTCTGGACTTGGATGCAGAGTCGATGAAAGATGCGGTAGCCGCAATCGAAGCGCTGGGTTCTGAAGCGCGCGCTTACGTGTGCAATGTGATGGATGAGGAGGTGGTTGAATCCACTTTCGCACAAATTGTTACTGACTTCGGCGCTATTCATGGTTTGGTAAACAACGCCGGTATCTTGCGTGACGGCATGCTGATCAAAGTAAAAGATGGCAAAGTTGTTAAGAAGATGAGCGCCGATAACTTCGGTTTGGTGGTGGATGTGCACATGAAAGGCGCCTTCCTGTGCGCGCGTGAAGCGGCCACTCACATGGTTGAGGCCGGTGTTGAAGACGCTTGTATCGTCAATATGTCGTCTATCGCTTACCGCGGTAATTTTGGTCAAACAAACTACTCGGCCGCTAAAGCTGGCTTGGTGGCCATGACACGTGTTTGGGCGAAAGAATTGGGTAAATATAATATCCGTTCTGCTGCCGTTGCGCCGGGTGTTGTCGAGACTGATATGCTGCACTCTATGCCAGAAGATGCCCTGGCAGCTATGACTGCCCAGGTACCGGTTAAGCGTATCGGTAAAACTGACCATATTGCTCAAACTATCGCGTTCATCTTTGAGAACGATTACGTCAGTGGCGGTTGCTACGATGTGAACGGTGGGTTTGTTATTTAAGGTGTTATTTAGGGGCTGATTCAGTCGTTAGATCAAAAACCGCTTGAGCCTAAGGCCAAGCGGTTTTTTTGTGCCCGATTGTTTGGTGCTGGAGGGTTTGGATTGGTGATCTGGTTTTTAGTGTCCCGGTATAACGAATGTCAGCTTAATTATGTTTGAATGAATATGCAGGTTAGGTTATTCTTGGTGAGCATCGTAGATGCGGATAAATAATTAAAATAAATCAGAGGTAGAGGACTTGCTTATGTTGTTCAAAAAATTTTTATTGAGTGTTGCTGCAATTGCCGTTTTATTCCCTTTATCGTCAGTGGCCGACCAGCCAAGTTATAGTTACTTGGATGTTACTCGCGTTGATTATGATGATGGGCTTGATGGTTTTTCTTTGGGTGGGAGTGTGGAGCTAGCGGATAGCTGGTTTCTAGAGGCTAATTATGAATCTGTTGATGGTTCAGAGGGGGAGCTAAAAGTTGACATAGATATTGTGTCAATT
>JAUVQU010000133.1 GCA_030597965.1 Cellvibrionaceae bacterium | reverse complement strand
CGTTTAACCGTACGGATTTTTATGTCTTGCTTACTCGCCGCCGCAATCACTTTTTGCAAACGCTGATCCTGACGCCCTTCGAGTATCAAAACTTCGTTCACCCGCTGTGGCGCACTTTTTAATAGCGCCTGCACCGAGTGCAGGCCGTAGGTTGTCTCTAACTTTGCCAAACCAATTCTCTTCTTTTAATTGCCTCAAAAAATCACCCGTTAAGGACGATTTTTTTACTGTAGGTCGGGATTTATCCCGACCTACACAACAAATTGAATCAATGCTTTTTACGCGCAGGTCTTTTTCGTCCACCCGCAGGCGCTTTACCTTTACCGCCAGCTTTACCCTTTGCTGCAGGCTTTCCTTTTCCAGCACTCCCCTTTCCTGGGCCACCTTTTACCGATCCACTTCTTCCTGGACCAGTTTTAGCTGACTTACCCTTTGCAGATACTTTAGGTTTTTTACCTTTAGGTGCCGACTTATCCTGGCCTTTTAAGCGCGCTCTTAATTCAGACTTTGGTGTCGGTTTTTTAGATCGTCCTTTAGTATTAGCGCCACCCTTACCGGATGACTTCACTTCTACTAACTCAAAGTCCACCTTGCGATCGTCTAAGTCCACGCGCACAACACGCACTCGCAATGAATCACCCAGGCGATACACCTGACCTGAACGCTCACCGATAAGGCGATGATGTGCCGACTCAAAATGATAATAGTCGTGCGGTAAATTAGTGATGTGAATCAAGCCTTCAACGTACAAGTCTTTCAGTTCGACAAACAAACCGAAGCCGGTCGCCGCTGTCACCGTACCGTCAAACTCATCACCGACATGATCCTGTAAGTATTCACATTTCAGCCAGCTCACCACATCACGAGTGGCCTCATCCGCACGGCGTTCATTGATTGAGGTTTGCTCACCTAAGCCAAGCATATCGCCAAGGCTGTATGGGTAAATTTTACGCTTGGCTATTTCAGGTGCACCGTCCACCCGAACCACATGCTTGGTTTTAATAGGCGAGCGCACCACATGGCGAATCGCCCGGTGCACCAAGAGATCCGGGTAACGACGAATCGGCGAAGTGAAGTGGGCGTAAGCCTCATAACCCAAACCAAAATGCCCCTCATTGTCCGGCTGATACTTCGCCTGGCTGAGGCTGCGCAACATCACGGTTTGAATCAGGTGTGCGTCTGGTCGCTCTTTAATAGAAAGTAACAGCGCCTGATAATCCTTAGGGTCTGGGTTTTGACTGCCAGGCATACTCAAGCCCAGCTCCGTCAAAAAGGTGCGCAGGTTTTCCAGCTTTTGTTCTTTAGGGCCTTGATGCACCCGGTAGAGTGCGGGCAACTCATGCTTCTCCAGGAATCGAGCCGCACACACGTTTGCCGCCAACATACATTCTTCAATCAGCTTGTGCGCGTCGTTACGTACCGTAGGTACTATCTGCTCAATCTTTCGATTCTCATCAAAAAGAATACGTGTTTCTACTGTTTCAAAATCAATCGCGCCGCGCTTATCTCGCGCCTTTCTAAGTGCTTTATAAAGGTTGTGCAGCTCAAAGATATCGCCGAGCACTTTTTGCAGGTCATCCGAAACATCCGCCTGGCTCTTCTTGCCAAGTCCTACCTTATTGAGCAACTTGCGACCCAGGCTGGGCTTTTCCACTCCCAGGGCATCTCCCACCTGGTTATAGGTCAGTCGAGCGTGTGAGTGAATCACCGCCTCATAAAACTTGTAACCACTGATGTGGCCAGAATCGGAGAGTGTCATTTCGCAGACCATGCTCAAACGATCCACGTGCGGGTTTAGAGAACACAGTCCATTAGACAAGGCCTCTGGCAACATTGGCACTACATAGTCGGGAAAATAAACCGATGTACCACGCACAGTGGCTTCACGATCTAAAGCGGAACCAATAGCGACATAATGGGAGACGTCAGCAATGGCCACATACAAGCGCCATCCGCCTGATGCCTTCCGCTGACAATAAACCGCATCATCAAAATCACGAGCGTCTTCGCCATCAATGGTGACGAAAGGCAGATCGCGTAAATCAACTCGGTTGAGTTTGTCGGCCTCTTCTACTTCAGGAGATAACTGAGCCGCCTCGGCCTGCACCTCACTCGGCCACAGATTAGGAATCCCGTGCGAGCGAATCGCCACATCAATTTCCATGCCGGGCGCCATATGATCGCCCAATATTTCCAAAATACGACCCGTTGGCGGGTTATTCCGGCCGGGCTGGCGGGTAATCTCGACGACAACGAATTGACCGTCTTTGGAGCTGCCACTTTCTTTTGCCGCCATCATCACATCATGGGACAAGCGAGGATTATCCGGACGCACAAATTGCACGCCATCTTCACTAAAGAAGCGGCCCACGATCTGATGCGTATTGTGAACCAGCACCTCAACAATAGAGCCTTCTGAGCGACCCTTAAAATCAGTCCCCGTGCGACGCACTAACACCTCATCACCATCAAATACCTTGCGCATTTGACGGTAGGATAAAAACAGGTCATCGCCACCTTCAGCTGGCACTACAAACCCAAAGCCGTCCTTATGGCCCTGTACTCGGCCCCGGATCAAATCCAGCTTATCGATTACACCATAGCCGCGCTTGCGGTTACTCAATAACTGGCCATCACGGGACATGGCTATCAGCCTGCGGCGCAAGGCTTCAATATTTTCTTCCGATTGCATACCCAGCACATCACACAGCGCCTCATGGGTCATCGGCCCAGCGGCTTGCCCCAGCACCTCGATGATATATTCACGGCTGGGAATCGGGTTGTCATACTTGGCGGCTTCACGATCCGAATGCGGATCAGCGGCTGATTTTTTATCTTTACTCAAGGTTTAAGTCCTGCCGAAAGGCGTAGGGGGTATTGAATGATCATAGAAGGGAACTGCATAAAGTGCGACTATACCGCAAAAGGCCTTACATCACCTAAAAAGCCTCATAATTACGTAAACTTTTCAGGCGGGCGCATTGACATCAAAGCGCCAGATAACTACTATGCGCGCTCTTGACGGGAACCCGTTCCCAGATCAAGCCCAGGTGGTGAAATTGGTAGACGACGTGCAGGACGCACGAGTGTCGCGAAAGGCAGGAGCCGAAAGCGACCACGCTAACTGGCCAAAGGCCAGCAAAGTGTGCAAACTCAATCAGGGCTTTATAAAACACCCCACGATATGCCCAGGTGGTGAAATTGGTAGACACGCTAGCTTCAGGTGCTAGTGCTCTTCGGGGCGTGGAAGTTCAAGTCTTCTCCTGGGCACCATATTCAAGCTATTGATTTTAAAAGAATTTTTAGCTTTTAAAAGGCCGAAACACTTATAAAGTGTTTCGGCCTTTTTCGTTTGGGGATCATATAGGCATAAACTTAATACTATATTAAGCAAGTCTCAGGACGCTTCGCCACACACTTACCTTTGCCTCATAAACGGATGGAAACGGATGCTTAATTGGATGCGCGAATGAACATTGAATCACTTAATGTAAACAACGCTATTTTGGCACTGATCTCTGAACTTGATGAATTCAGATGATTTTTGGAGGCGCCATCATGTATTTCCAGTGGAAAATCAACGCGTCGATTTTACTACAACCTGCCCAACGATAACTCATATCTTTTATTTTGACTGAGCAGGCAATAAATCCCCAATGTAAACAAAGTCGCCCCTCTTTTAATTTCAGATCAAAATTTTACTCACTTACTAGAAACAACCGCGCTGATTTACCTCAGTCATAACCCGACAGTAAAATTTTAGATGCCGCATATTGATGCGGATCGATTAGCTATCCGCATGCGCTATTTACAACTGAGCCTTTGGCACGCGCCAACAGAAACAGCCGGGACTCCCGGCCAGCTAAGAAACGCAATCATGTACGGAACCAACCCCTGCGCTTGAAGTATTGAAGGGGAAAGAGCAAAACTAAAAACTGTAGCTACATCCAGTATCTAATAATTCGTAATGCCCAACCGAACAAAAGGTTGCGGCGCAACCAGCTCATGTCATTGAGCTCCACCTTTCTCGAGCCATTCATATCTTCAATTAAATATTCTTGGATTGCCTTAATAGTTTCCGGCTTTGACAAGATTACATCCAGCTCTAGATCATGAAAAAAACTGCGGTTGTTTAGGTTGGTACTCCCCACAAGACACGCCTCATCTATCAACAACACTTTGGCATGCAGCATACCCCGCTGATAGGCATAGATCTTTACACCCAGCTTAATTAAATCAGCATAATAGGTTGAAGCCAGCATGGGGAATGCTGGGATGTCTGACTTATCTGCAACCACAAAGCGAACGTCTACATTACGCTTGCACGCTTTTTTGATGGCTTTAATCAGTGAACGCGAAGGGGAGAAGTAAGCATTACTCACCCACACCCTCTCTTTAGCGTTGGATATTTTTTTAAGCAGTAGCCGGTTCTTTAAACGTCGCAAACGAAACGGGGTATTCACGTGGAAATGCTTTAGCTGCCTTCTTTTAATGGCATACTTTCTCTGCGACCAAACGCTATCATAATGATTCAGTAAATCCGCTACAGGCTCCCCTTCCAGCTGCACACCATAATCACGCCACGGATTCGCCACCCCCGTATGATCGGCGGTGAAATTTAAGCTGCCACACCAGGCCTTTTTTTGATCAATAATAATTAATTTACGATGATCCCGGCGATTGACCTTTTTGTGAAAATACAGGTATTTATCAAAAAAACTACCCTGCTGTAATGACCACTTATAAATCCTGAAACGCCAGGGCAGCGGGTGAAAAACCTTAACCCCGCCTCCCGCTCGTGAAAGTTTTTCAGCTATTTCTTCTACATATTCTGCTGTGCCTATGCCATCTACCATTAATCTGACATGCACACCTCTGGCCAATGCGTCCAATAAAGCATCCAGTATCGAGACACCAATAGAGTCCAGATTAAAAATATAGACCGCTATTTCCAGGGTCTTCTGTGCCCGATTAATCTCATCGATCAACGTCTCAAAATATAACTGGGCATCGACATAAACAGTCTCTTTCTCCCAGCCTTGGTGCTCACTCATGGAGGCTTATCCTGTTAATTCTGATAATTCTGATAATTCTGATAAAGAGAAACAAAAAAGGGCGCCATAGGCGCCCTTTCTGGATCAACAAACTATACCCAATTAGCGGCGTCCCATACGACGCAGGTTAGACGGGGTGTAGAATTTGTCTTTTTTCGCCGTATCAACAACTTTAGTTGGTCCAGCGTGATTATTGGTCAAACGCGAGGCATTGTACTGGCCCGTGTTCAGATCGTGGAACATCTGGGTACTACGATAATAAGCGTTTAACGCATAGTGGTAATAACTTGGGAATAACGATGTACGGAAGAGTTCACCGCGGCCATCATAGTTATCGACTGCAGTAATGGCCCAGTTATCTTCGGCAATATAGTATACACGCTTACCGTAAATATGACGTTCACCCGACTTCAAGGTCGACTCAACCTCCCACACTCTTATAAGCTCGTAACGTATGTGGTCAGGATTGACGTGATTCGGCGTTAACAAATCATCAAGCGGTACCTGTGTAATTGAATTGTTGTGGAAAGGCAAATACATCTCGCGCTTACCCAACAATTTGAAATCAAACTTGTAAAAAGCACCGTTATAACCATCGGTATCATCGGTCGTTACAATACCGCCTGGGCCTGTTGGCGTATCGAAGCTTACACTGGGTGCCTGACGGACACGACGAGTACCCGGGACATAACTATAAACCAAGCGGTTACCGACAGTGTAATCAATCGGGTCAACTACTAACGTCATCTCACCCTTAACATTGGCCGGCGCCAACTTCTGGGACAGAGTATTAAACAGCTGAGTTCCGATTTCTTTCTCAGTGGTACCGACCTTGGTATTCGGGTTATTGAAAGGAAAACGAGTAGTCAGGCGTTGAGTTTCAAGCTGAATATCACCATTGGCGAACACGCCAACAACGTCACTTTTACCATGCTGCGTTTGCTGGGTGATCGCTCCGGTGCGAGCATTCCACATGATTTCCATGCCGTCTTTTGGAATGGGAAATGCCGTTGAGCCCGTCCAGTTAGAAATCGCTTCACCACCATTACTCATCACTGTGTGAGTGGCGTTCCACTTGGTGCGCTCAAGTATTAATGGATCCAGAGCAAAATCCCGGTGCGATGGGTAAACATCAATGCGGAAGGTTTTTGAATATTTTTTGAACATGGCTTTCTGACCACCAGAAAGACGCTCGGCATAGTCACCCGCATTGTCCGCAGTAATGCTGAACAGTGGTTTCTCATCCGCATAAGGGCTTTTATTAGCTGTACCGTCACCTTCATAAGTAATGCCTTCAGGCACACCCAGAACGGAACCGGTCCACGCGGGAATAGTGCCATCGGCATTACCCGCTGTCTCTGCGCCGAAAGGTGTCAGGTCTTGACCAAGGCGTGCCGCCTCGTCTTCTGAAACCTTGGCGAAAGCAACACTGCTTGCGCCCAAGGCTACTGCCGCTGTCAGTGCGGCTAATTTAGAAAATT
>JAUVQU010000234.1 GCA_030597965.1 Cellvibrionaceae bacterium | reverse complement strand
TTGCCGGTGTTATTAACACTATGGCGGGCGGTGGTTCGAATTTAACTTTGCCAGCGTTAATGATGATGGGTATGCCGCCAGAGATCGCTAATGCCACCAATCGCGTGGGTGTGGTTGCTCAGAGCCTAGTGGGCTCGCGCGCCTTTGATCGTCATGGAAAACTGCCTCGAACCGATCTTAAAGCTATATTAATACCCACTTTAATAGGTTCGGCGATTGGTGCCGTTTTGGCCTCCTATCTTCCTAGTGCGGCTCTTAAGCCGGTATTACTTGGCTCGATGACTGTTATGGCACTGATCATTTTGATAAAGCCTAGTGTTGTGATGCCTCCACCTGGTACTGAGCCTTATGCTATGTCGGAGCGCCCGCAGGCCTGGTGGGTGCTGTTTGTTTCTGGTTTATACGGTGGCTTTGTACAAGCGGGCGTTGGTTTTATTTTAATCGCGGCTATAGCGGGCAGCCTTCGCTATGACATTGTGCGAACTAATGCGATTAAAATGGTGTGTACAGGTTGCTTTACCCTGGTGGCATTACTGATCTTTGCGGCACGGGGTCAGGTGGAATGGTTGCCGGGCATTGTACTGGCCGTCGGGACTATGGCGGGAGCTCAGCTTGGTGTTAAAGTCGCACTTAATATAAGCCAGAAAGCCATTAAATGGTTTTTGTTCTTGATGACGCTGGCCGCTAGTGCCGCTGCTCTATATCTTTAAGGAATTTTAGTGTCGAAAGAAACTGCTAGTGAGTTGGTTACAGTTCGAGATTATTTAGATTGGGCAAATAATCGCTTTGAATCATCTGATTTATTTTTTGGCCACGGTACGGATAATGCGTGGGATGAGGCAGTGCAACTTGTGTTGCATTTTGCCAACCTGCCGCTGGATTCGCCCGAAGAAGTTTTAGAGCGACGACTTTCGCTCAGTGAAGGCGAAGCAATTGTTTCAGCCGTTGACAAAAGGATTGATACACGTGTGCCTGCCGCTTACCTTACAGGGAAGGCGTGGTTTGCAGGTTTGGAGTTTATAGTCGATGAGCGAGTGTTGGTTCCTCGTTCACCATTGGCTGAAACCATTGGGGATCAATTTCAGCCGTGGCTTCAAAGAGAACCAAAGCGAATTTTAGACCTCTGCACAGGCGGCGGCTGTATTGGTATTACCTGTGCGTACGCTTTTCCTTCTGCTGAGGTGAGCTTGAGTGATATCTCGTCCGATGCGATCGCTGTTGCAGAAAAAAATATTCTACTGCATAAATTACAGGCTCGTGTGAAGGCTATAGAGTCCGACTTGTTCTCTGCTTTACAGGGAGAAGTATTTGATTTGATCGTCAGTAATCCTCCTTATGTTAATGCCGAAGATGTGGCCACTATGCCGGCTGAGTATCAGGCTGAGCCTGAGATTGCTTTAGGCAGCGGTGAGGATGGTTTGGATTTCACCCGTCGTTTACTCAGTGAGGCAGCGCAACATTTATCGACTGAGGGCTTATTGGTTGTCGAAGTGGGTAACAGTTGGCCTGCGTTAGAAGCCGCGTTCCCAGCGGTACCGTTCACTTGGTTAGAGTTTGAAATGGGTGGTCACGGTGTTTTTGTCTTAACGGCTGAGCAGTTGCGTAGGCATCAAGCAGATTTTAAATAAACCACGTATAATCCTAGAAACCGCAGTTGGGCGTGAAAAAGACATGTAAGTTATTGGTGTGCATGGGAAAATTTAAAAGTTCGTGGTCACCTTGTTGGTGATGAGGGCTTTCTAAGTTTTTCCAGGTGCGTCAACAAGAGGTTGCGTGGGCTTTCTTGATCTAACTGCGGCTTCTAGGATAATCCCCACATTAAAAGATTTAAGAACAAGAGAGCATTATGTCCGGCAACAGTTTTGGAAAACTTTTCACGGTAACCACCTTTGGTGAAAGCCACGGTTTGGCTTTAGGTTGTATTGTTGATGGCTGCCCACCGGGTTTACCCTTAACCGAAGAAGACATTCAGATTGACTTGGATCGCCGTAAGCCGGGTACGTCTCGTTATACCACTCAGCGCCGTGAAGCGGATGAAGTGAAAATCCTATCGGGTGTATTCGAAGGTAAAACCACGGGTACGCCAATTGGTTTGCTGATTGAAAACACCGATCAACGCTCTAAAGATTATTCGAACATTAAAGATCAATATCGACCGGGTCACGCTGATTATAGCTACATGCAAAAGTATGGCGTACGTGATTACCGTGGTGGTGGTCGTTCCTCTGCCCGTGAAACTGCAATGCGCGTGGCCGCTGGTGCGATTGCTAAAAAATACCTGCAAAGTGAGTTTGGTATTGAGGTGCGTGGTTATTTATCCCAGCTCGGACCGATCAAAATTGATCAGGTTGATTGGGATGAGGTGCACAACAACCCATTCTTCTGCCCGGACGTCAATAAAGTCCCGGAGATGGAAAGCTACATGCAGGAGCTAAACAAAGAGGGTAATTCCATAGGTGCAAAAATCACCGTAGTTGCCTCGGGTATGGTGCCGGGTTTGGGTGAACCGATTTTTGATCGACTGGATGCGGATTTAGCTCATGGATTGATGAGTATTAATGCCGTTAAAGGCGTGGAGATTGGAGCCGGTTTCGATTGTGTCGAACAGAAGGGCACAGAGCATCGAGATGAAATTATGCCAGAAGGTTTTTTATCGAATCAGGCTGGCGGCATCCTGGGTGGAATTTCTACCGGTCAGGACCTTGTTGCGAATCTGGCACTTAAGCCGACATCCAGTTTGCATATTCCAGGCCGTAGCGTGAATGTGCATGGTGAAGCTGTGGAAGTTGTAACCAAAGGTCGTCACGATCCCTGTGTTGGTATCCGTGCTACGCCTATTGCAGAAGCGATGATGGCATTAGTCGTAATGGATCATATGCTGCGTCACCGCGCTCAAAACGGCGGCCTCAATCATAATATTCCGGTAATACCTGCTGGATCATAGGCGCCACGACTCCTTTCAGAGTGCTTCTCTCAAAATTTAATTGTTGCCGGTCTCTTCCTCCAGAACCGGCAGATTTCTCTCCCTTTCTCCTTCATTATTAAAGCTCCCCGCGAACTGACTGTTCGTTCAGTATTTTGGCTTTTCTTCTTTTCGTTCGATTGTTACTCTTTGTTTGACTGCAATGGCTATTTTGGTCATGCATTGTTTAGGCCTTGTTGATTTCGATTTGTGTCAATTCACCAGTCATTGACTATAGTTGTGAAGATAAACAGATAAACAGATAAACAGATAAATAGATAAATAGATAAGGTAGTGCAGTAAGCAGTGTAATTATGTAGTGTTATCAAGTAGTGCAATAAAAATAATTTTAATAAAAGAAGAGAGTCGGTATGAAAAAGAAACTGGCGTTAGCTGTTGCCGCCCTAGTGGCAAGCAGTTCGGAAGTGAGTGCATTCCAATTTGATACCAGCGATGACTGGAATATTCGGTGGGATAATCAACTCAAACTCAATCTTGCAACACGAACAGCAAAACCCGATAAAGATGTGTATCAGCATCCAATATTAGGTCCTTTAGCCGACGATCCAAGTTTAAGTTTTGACCGCAGTGGTCTCATAAGTACGCGTTTGGATCTCCTGTCGGAATTTGATGTGGTCTGGCGTGACAGTTTTGGAATGCGGGTGAGCGGGGCGGCTTGGTACGATCATGCTTATCGTAATGGTACGGAAGCGCCAGATAGTATTGCTGCGTCGTGGT
>JAUVQU010000055.1 GCA_030597965.1 Cellvibrionaceae bacterium | reverse complement strand
CAATCGAAGTGCCGTCTCGTCCCATATTCAATGCAACGCCTAACTGCTGGGCTTTACGCTGCAAGAAGCGCAGGTCAAAATTAATAACATTCCAGCCAATGACGATATCGGCATCCACCTCGGCAAACCACGCCAAAAATGCTTCTAGCAGATCGTTTTCACTCTCATAATACTGTAAATATTCTGGTGTATTTTCAGGCTGATCAGCTTCACTGACCAGCATAAAGACTCGCTCTTGCATAACCGTTTGCGACTCTTGCGGGCCAGCATGCGGCGCCGTACTGGCAAGTTGTGCGCCAATACAATAAAGGTGATCGCCTTCCATCGAGGTTTCAATATCGAGCGAGACCACCTTATAACTGGGTTTGTAACTGTCTGGAGTTAACCGGGCATTCTCAACTTCCCAAAAACCGTCCCGCTGCTGCCACTCACCTTTTATAGATACGGGGCCGGTAATAAACCTCTCCATCAAATAACGGTCAGCCGGACGAACATCCGCTTCCAGCACCTCAATACGCGCAAACTTCGCCGCCTGCCGCGCACGGTACAGCGAACGCTGTTCACGGAAATAAACACCGGCAATAGGTTGCTGCTCAAAATCTTTTAAATCGAGGAATTTAATCTGCCAGAGGGGTTCAAAATCTTTCGAGCCAACCGCAAAACCTAACTCACGCTGGAGGACTTTTTGCAAAGCTTCGGTTTTATCGGCACGAATAAAAAAAACGGCCAACTGATCGCTGATGATGACCTTAGTGGGGCCTTTATCGGTGACAAACCAGAATTGTAATTGCAGACATCGCGCTCTGGTTCTCTTTCCTTCCAGCGTCATCGCCCGCACATCAAACCACTGGCGAGTTTGCAGGAACCCCGTCGCTTTTTCAGTTAACAACTTTTCAGTCGAGGACAGAGGAGAAGGTGTTTCGCTCATAGTAGATCAATCAAGGCTTTATTCGACCACCCATTCTATCGGAGCCGATCCTTATTTGCTTGTCGATCATCCTAGAAACCGCAGCTGATCACAGGCAACAGATTAATTAGACCTACAAGCAGGGTTACCCCGGGTTATGAGCCGTGCGTAGCTGTTTAGATACCGCACCGGACCACATATGGTTAATGCCTACATCAGCCGGGGTCAGCGCTACCTTCTGATCTCTGGCTTCAATATCCGCAGCAAACGAACCTTTAAACTGTTCTATTTCATACATCTTGTACTGCTGATCCAAAGAGAAGTACAGCTGATCACTCTCTGGCGGGCACACCGTCACCGTCGCGTCTTTCTGTACTGAATCGTCGCCGTGCATAAAGTCTTTAAACTTCATATAGGCGTCTTCGTAGCTTTTACCCTTAATGGTCATTTCACATTCGGTGGCAAACCGAAAAGTAATACTGGACATAATAAACCCTCACTACATTATTAGACTGGCCACCAGAAGTGTGGCTATGTGTTAAGTGTATGCAAGGAATCGACAAATAGATGGGCGCCGGAAAGAACGAATACACCCTAAAAGCTGAACGTTTATAAAACAAAGACATAAAAAAGTCCCGGCACCAAAGCAGCTAATACCGAGACAAAGAATCAGGCTAATTGGGGCAAAAGAAAAATCACCCCGGAGATTTATTAAAAATGATATTTAAGATTTAATCCGTAGCTTCTCTCCTGCCCTACAGTAGCCCTCAACCCTGTGGTAAGGCACCAGTATTCTATACGCTCGGTCAGTTTTAAAGACGATAAAGGGGTAGGCGTGCATGATAAGCAACTCCATTTAACTATGCTTAAATGAAGTGTCACACTGATCCGTTGAGACCACCGTTATTAACAGACAGATTAGGGTAGCTTCCCATTCACGTAAATATCGTATCGACTGGTCTTGCCCTCTAACTGGTAACTCGGCTGGCTGTCGTTTAAAAACGGCGCTTTGCGCGGACGTTTCACCACCACACGGTAGCGAGCCACCTCTCGGGCTAACGGCAACAAGTTATCGGCATCCTCATCGGCACCCACAATGCTGTGAAACGCCAACATATCCTTTTTAATCTGTGCCGATTTAGTACGCTCTGGGAACATGGGATCTAAATACACCACATCCATCTTGTTGCCCTCGGCAACCCGAGCTTGCAGGTAAGCCAAACTATCCTGCGGAACAAGATTCATCCGCTGGCAGATGGCTTGTAAATCATAATCGCCACTGCCCAGTGCTCTTTCCAGGCCATTCTGTAATAAGGTGGCCACTATTGGAGTTCGCTCAAGTAACGTCATGTCACAGCCCAGAGAGGCCAATACAAACGCATCCTTCCCCAGGCCTGCGGTGCAATCCAACACGCTGAGCGGGCGTGATAATTTCACCCCTACCGCTTTGGCAATCATCTGACCAGAACCACCGCCAAATTTACGGCGATGGGCCACGCTACCACCTTCAAAATCGACACGTATTGGGCCCGGAGTTTTCTTACCCAGCTGCTGTAAAGCCAACCCCTGCTCATCCAATACGAGAGCAAACTGCGGCTGCTCTTTAGGCAAGCTGCGGTTGTATAGGTCTTTGAGTGAACGGGTGCTATCGACGGACGAGTTTAATTGCTTGGCAATTAATACCGCTTTTGGACGTAAGTGCTTATCAAGGCAGGATATCAGCAGCATAATCGGGTTTATAAACTCGCCTCTACCGCCGTCCTTGGCTCTCGCGGCATAGCGTACATCCTGTACATAAAAAGGGTGCCCTTTAGGCACCCTCATAACGGCTTTACAGTATAGCTTTAGGCTTCAGCCAGAGCCATATTCTCTTCATTGATATCGTCATACAACTCATTAAAGGCATTGGTCAGCTTGTGAGAGGGGAACATATAGACCAATGGTTTCTGAGCGCGGTGGGATTCTTTCATCTTCACCGAACTGGGCAGATAGCTGGCCAATACTGGCAAGCCTTCTTCAATCAATTCATTAATCAGCTCTGTCGGCAAATTAGCCTGGCTGTTGTACTGATTAACGACAACACCACCAATTTTCAAACCCGGGTTATGGTCTTCCTGCAATTCAGTCACATTACCCAACAGATTATAAAGTGCCTGCTTGGAGAAGCTGTCGCAGTCAAACGGCATATAAACTGAGTGAGCCGCAATCAACGCTGATTTACTGTAGAAGTTAAAGTTTGGCGGGGTATCGATGAATATATGCTCGTACTCCTCTTCTAACGCGTCCAGTGCTTCTCGTAACTTATAGATTTTGTAACGATTCTCCAGCTCTTTCTCAATATGCTCAAGTTCAGGGCTTGATGCCATCAAATAGAGGTTTTCGTGTGAAGTTTTCTGGACAAATTCTTCAGGTTCTTTACGGGCAGCAAACCAGCCACCGGTATTCTGCTTTAGCAGCCCTGCCACAGTCGCTTCATTGCCAGCATTTTCTGGCGCGTAACTGTCAAAACCAAGATAAAAACTAGAGTTACCCTGTACATCAAGGTCAACCACTAGGGTCTTGTAGCCCAAACGAGCACTGATGGCCGCCAAATTACAGGTAATACTGGATTTACCGACACCACCTTTCTGATTAAAAATTACGCGTTTCATGCTTTCTGCTTACCTCGGCTTATCGCTCTTATTATCGCGCTATTCGTGTTGCGCTTTCATTGCCCTATAGGCGGTCAATTAATGAGCGAGAAGCTTACATTGAGGACGGGGCAACCTCAACGGCTAGAAGCCCAAAAGGCAGAAAAAAAACAGATAGATTAGAAAAACATCAGCTGCGATTAATAGCCCGTCGGCATGATGAAAAAATACACACTCTCGGCGCTAAAACGGAGGCAATAAAAAACGCCCTGATGCTGTAGCACCGGGGCGTTTTTAGGACTGTTACACCATCGTAACTGGCTTACCTGTCGAGCGGTAACAACTCCAGCTCAACCCGACGGTTTTGCTGACGACCGGAACTGGTTTCATTACCGGCAATTGGATAGCGAGACCCATAACCTACGGTCTGAATACGACCCCTTGCCACCTGACGGTTGGCCAAATAGAAACCCACGCTACCGGCTCGATCTTCACTCAGACGCTGATTTAACTCAAGTCCACCGGTGGAGTCAGTGTGCCCGGCAATTTTGATCGCTGTATTGTCAAACTCGGCTAAAACAGTGGCCACAGAATCAAGTGCAGGGAAGAAGGGAGCACGAATACTCGACTGACCTGAATCAAAGGTAATATTACCTGGCATTACTAAGCGAATATTGTCACCTTCACGGACCACCTGTACACCAGTTCCCGCAAGCTGTTGACGTAAAGCCGCTTCTTGGCGATCCATGTAATAACCGATACCACCACCAATAGCTGCGCCACCCAGAGCTCCTTTAATGGCTCCTTCTTTACTGTCACTGGACGTTTGTGAACCGATAATTGCACCAGCTAAAGCTCCCCAGCCAGCACCTTTTGCGGTATTACTGGCTTTTTGCTCACCCGTGTATGGGTCAATCGACTGACACCCAACGATCGAAATAAATACTGCACACAAAAGAAAACGAGTCATACTTTAATTCCCTATTAATTTAATGATTATATTTTTAAGTATAGAAGATTCACTGCCACTCTCACTCATTATATGAACATTAGCACACAAAAAGTTAGTCTTTCCAAAATTTCTTGCTGGCTAGCTTACTCACCTTAAGTTGAATCTTAGATGAATACACAACTATCGCTAGTGAAAACTAAAACCGCACTGCTACAATCGTATTCAAATAATTAATAAGCAGTACTAAAGCGGTATCACCGCTCAATATTCGGGACACTCAATGAAAATTCTTGGATTAGCCAGTGTCCTATTCGCCACTCTCGCCCTCAACGGTTGCAGCAATTACCAGATGACCGTTAATGAAACCGTGGTCTATGATCCGCCTACTTTATTCACCGATTTCACCACCGAAGATCCGAAACTGAGAAACTGTATAGATCAGGCCATTAAAGATTCCAATGCCACCAGCCCTCTTGAGGTGACTCGCCTCAGCTGTACCCATGCAGGTTTAACTTCTCTGGCTGGAATCGAGCAATTCAGAGGATTAACAGAGCTGCAACTCAGCAATAATTCTCTGACCAACATTGAGCCGCTTGCACAACTTGGGCGTTTACAGCTACTGCGTCTTGAGAACAACCAACTGCAACAAGCCACAACCTTATTGAGCCTGGTTAACCTAAAAGACTTAAATATTTCTGAGAACCCAGGGCTGGCATGCGACGACCTGAAGCAACTAGCTGAATTATTTACAGGCAATTTGGTTTTACCTGAGCAGTGTTTATAATCAGCTGCACATTGAGCGATTAAAAGCTATATAAAAACCCTATAACAGCGCATGAACTAACCCACAGAATCTGTGGGTAACTTTGTGGATTAGTTCTTCTTAAGTGCCTCTAAAGCCCGTATTTACAGGGCTTTCATCGAAATGCTCAAAAAAGCGTCACGTTTTATATTTATTTTAAAAATCAATAGGTTATATTTAAGTAACAGTCTTTTTTAATGTTTTTTTGTTTGCTTAGTGTGCAAAGTGATGACTAGTTTACACTTTGTGGACAAAATTCTTGTCTATCTCTCAGACATTGCGGGCTTTGACGATAGCCGTCACACACATGAGAAGGTATTAAGAGAGAGAATCAGTGGATTACCAGAGGGTGTTACCGGGTAACACACTATGGTCAGCTAACGTTTAACCAGCCAAATCCGTCTTCTTGGCAAGCATAGATCACCTCGCCAATCTGTTCTGTCACTTCAGCGAGTTCCCGCTGAGCCGCGTCCAGACTATTATTTTTCTGACTGATATGGGCAACGACTAATTGCTGCAGACGCGATTTATCAACACGGGCCAAAAAGCCCGCCGCCTGCTGATTACTCAAATGTCCCCAAGGTCCGCCAACACGCTGTTTTAATGATGCGGGATAAGGTCCCCGAGCCAACATAACGGGGTCGTGATTCGCCTCCAACACCAACGCATCACAATTTCCAAAGCAGGATTCCACATGAGGACTGATTGTGCCTAAGTCGGTTAAGATACCCAATCGCTTACCTTGAGCAATAAAGACAAACTGTGCGGGCTCGCGAGCATCGTGAGGCACCGCTACTGGCTCTATTGTCAACTCACCCAATTGGAATGATTGATAGCCTTCCAAAAGATGCAACCGAGGTAAATCCCCCAAGGCTTTACTGTGGAAAGTTCCGGGAGTCATGTATACAGGGAGGTTGTATTTGCGAGCCAGTGGAGGCACCCCCTTGAGGTGGTCTCCATGTTCGTGCGTCACGAGAATAGCGCTGATATCCGAAGGGTGGTAACCCAATCTATCGATACGCCGCTCGAATTCCTTGATGGTAAAACCGCAATCAACCAACAACAACTGGTCTAGAAATTGAACAAGGGTAGCATTTCCTTTACTTCCGCTACCCAGAGAGGCATACCTCATTTAAACCGCCTCTAGATCAAGTTCCGACGAATGATATTCAATAACTGCTTGGCTTGTTTGGTTGATAATACGCGGCCATGGGCGTCACGAATACGCACTTCAGCGCGCTGCGAGGATGGGCTAACCAAGACCAGGTAACCCAGTACATCTTCTATTGCTGGCTGACCAGTTTGAACCTTAGCGAACAACGTACGATTTAACGCATTATCTTCTGGCTGAATCTGAGCCAACACCTGATCTATGGTGTAAGTTGATACATCCTCATTTTCATCACCGCCACCCAACATTTTAGCGAAGAAGCCCAACTCATCATCCTCTGCTTCTGGATTAATTTCCGCATAATCCACATAGAAGATTCCCGCCTCGCGGTTATTGCCAATTGGTGTAAAGCCGCCTTTACTGACTGACGCTGCGACCGTTGCCCATGCACGCTGCCCATCCAAATTCAGGACCAAAAGAGGCTCACCCTCTTTCACAGCCAAATCGACCTTACTGCCAACACCAATAGTGGAGGCCAATAATGACGCAGACTGACCTGTAGATTCATCACTGGCCAAAGCCGATGCCAACTCATTAAGCATCCAATTTTCACGCTCTGTGCTGTGAGATGTATCTGGCCAGCCCACAGAACCGGAATCGGCAACAGACTGTTTTACCTGTATGTGTAGCGCGTGAATCTCACTAGTATCAGGCTGTACACCTTGCTCAATACGCAGACGATATTTATCGCGACTGCCTTCATCATCCTTGAATTTCAACCAGGCAGTTTCAATCAAACCGTTGGTGGCATCCGTATTAGAAACGCTTAACCCGTTAGCGGCTAGAAACTGACGAACCTTTGGCCATGCCTGTGAGGGGTTGACGTTAATCAAGATCCAACGGCTATCACCCAACTTCTGGATTTTCACTTTATCCGTAAAAGCATTCGCTGAAAGCGCCTGAGGACGAGGGACTTCAAATTCAGCGACCTCTTCAAAAGTAGATTTCTGTACTGCAGGAATCGCATATAGATCCGATACACGAGTCGATGATGCGCCTTCTGGCAGCTTCATCGGTTCGATAACATCAGTTCTTAAATAATCGTCGCCACGATCACGAAAGTAACCTTCGTCGCCGAACAAACTGCTACAACCAGAAGTGCTGAGAGTAACCGCACCCAATGTAATTAGACCCATTAAACGAGCGTGTGTACCTAAACGATTCAACATTATTATTATCTTCTTTAACGAAAAATAGCTAATACGGGCACAATAGCCCGTATCAAAAATTACAAAATACCAGCGTCCTTCAATGCCTTACGCACCACCGGCTGTTGCTCTTCAGACAAAAGTGTCATTGGCAAACGCTGGCCGTGCTGCATCAATCCCATCTCGGCAACACACCATTTCACAGGAATCGGGTTCGACTCCACAAACATGGCGCTGTGTAATGGCATCAAACGATCATTCAAGGCACGCGCCTCATTGGCTTTACCGGCTATCGCCAGCTCACAAAGCTGAGATACTTCCGCTGGCGCCACGTTAGCGGTTACAGATATCTCACCCTTACCGCCTAACAGCATCATTTCAACAGCGGTTTCATCATCACCAGAGAGGATCAAGAAATCATCTGCTGTGTTTTCAATCAGGCGCCTGGCGCGATCAATATCACCCGTAGCTTCTTTGATACCGATAATATTATTGACTAGAGCAAGGCGTTCAACCGTCTCCGGCAACATATCAACGCCGGTACGACCCGGCACGTTGTACAATAACTGCGGTAATGCCACGTTTTGGGCAATGTGCTGATGATGCAGGAACAAACCTTCTTGAGTTGGCTTATTGTAATAAGGGGTAACCGACAGGCAGGCATCCACACCGGCATTCTTGGCTTCCAACGTAAGCTCAACAGCCTCAGAAGTAGAGTTAGCACCAGTGCCGGCAATGACTGGGATACGCCCGTTCACCTGATCGACCACCGACTTAACAACAGCCATGTGCTCTTGCACGGATAAAGTCGCAGATTCACCTGTAGTGCCCATCGCCACAATGGCATGGGTGCCTTTCTCGATGTGCCATTCCACTAAATTGTGGAGGCTAGTCCAATCCAGCTCACCTGCAGCTGTCATCGGGGTTACCAGAGCAACCATACTACCTTGCATCATTCATTTTCTCCGTGGGACTGGAACCCGAATACTGGCCACCGCTGTGGCATCCAAGCGAGCAAAACGACATGTTACTGACGAGACCCATTTAGAACAAGCGTGAGAGGCATATTCTTCATTGGGAAAGAGGTTTTTTTAGAAAATAGTGCTTGAAGCAGCTAATAAAAGCGCTTCTCTCCCTCAGGGCGGTTTTTGAAACGTCGGTGAGCCCAAAGATATTGTGCAGGCTGCTCGCGAATACGGGCTTCAACAAACTCATTAATTCGCTCCGCATCTCGGTATTCATCACCTTCAGGGTAGTTTTCAAAGGCCGGATAAATCGTCACCTTATAACCTTTGATACCCGGCAGGCGCGTCTGCACAAAAGGCACCACTGCGGCCTTCCCAATACGCGCAAAAGTCGCAGTCGCAGTTACAGTACAAGCCTGAACACCAAATAAGGGCACAAAAACACTGTTTGTACGACCATAATCCTGATCGGGTGAATACCACACCGCTCGTTTTTTCTTTAACAGCTTCAGCATGCCGCGAATATCTTTACGGGTCACGACACTGGTGCCAGGGTTGTGACGCTCACGTCCTCGACGCTGCACAAAATCGTAAACGGGGTTGCCGTGTGGGCGGTACATACCGTCAATGGAAGCGCTCATATTGATAAACGCCCCACCAATATCCAAGGTGGTAAAGTGCATGGCCATCATCAACACACCTTTATCGGACTGGGCTTCCAGATGCTCCAGCCCTTCAATGGTGAATAAACGACGTAAACGCCAGTGAGGCCAAAACCACGCCATACCACTTTCAAACAGCGCCATGGTGGTTGAGAAAAAGTTTTCTTTAAGCAGTTTGTAGCGCTCCGCCTCCGACAACTCAGGAAAACACAATTCAAAGTTCTTTTCTGCAATTTGACGACGGGATTTCGCCAACTTCATCATGGGCAGCGTTAACATGCGCGCCAACAGCAACTGCACGGGATAAGGCAATAAAACCACCAACCACCACGACCCAAACATCAGCCAAGTTAGCCAATAACGAGGATGCAGCAATGCGGGGGTAAACTTTACTTTTTCCATATGAGAGTGCTCTCGACTCTTTAGGGTGCTGGATTAGGGTTGGCATTGTGAATCCGATTAATTTCAGATTCCAATTCTTCGCTTATGATAACCGACTGACTGGCGATATTACTTTTTAATTGCGCCATGGTGGTAGCACCAAGTAAATTACTGGCGACAAAGCTTCTTGAGGTGACAAACGCCAATGCCATTTGCGCCGGGTCTAAACCGTGTCGAGTTGCCAGCGCCACATACTCGGCGACAGCGGTGGAAGTTCGCTCATTGGTGTAACGCTGGAAACGATTAAACAAAGTCAGCCGTGCATTTTCTGGCTTCTGCCCATTGAGGTATTTACCACTCAGCACACCAAAAGCCAAAGGCGAATAGGCCAGCAATCCCACCCGCTCACGCATACAAATTTCTGCCAGCCCAACGTCAAAACCACGACTCACTAAGCTGTAGGGGTTTTGTATGCTGGAAATCACGGGAAGGTTATATTCTTTAGCCAGATTCATGTAATGGGTTACACCCCAGGCCGTCTCATTGGAAATGCCAATATAACGCGCTTTACCCTGCTCAACTACCTTGGCTAAAGCTTCCAGCGTTTCATGAATATCCACACCGTCATCTTGCTGATGCTTATAATCCAAACGCCCAAAGAAGTTAGTCATACGCTCTGGCCAGTGCACCTGATACAAGTCCACATAGTCCGTCTGCAATCGATCAAGAGAAGCATCAATAGCCGCGTGTATCTGTTCAGCATTAAGACGCGGCCCCTGCCGAATATGACTAACACCCGGGTTTAAATCGACGCGACCCGCAACCTTACTGGCCAAGACAATATCGTCTCTTACACCCCTGGAAGCCAGCCAATGACCAATATAAGTCTCCGTCGAGCCCTGGGTTTCCGGGCGAGGAGGAACGGGATACATCTCAGCAGTATCGAAGAAATTAATACCTTGGGCAACGGCATAATCCATTTGCTCAAAGGCTTCATTTTGGGTATTTTGTTCACCCCATGTCATGGTGCCCAAACCAAGAGCACTGACCTTTAAATCCGATTGGCCTAATTGTCGATACTCCATGTATTACCCCCCCTTTACTAAATCTCTAGCCTTAATCGAGCCAAGCCCAAACATCGTCATCGCTGGTTTCTGTGACTTGATGTGACACCACACCATCATCAACCAACTTTAGTAGATGCGCCCGTAAAGCTACATAGGCAATGGGAATCACATTGTCTGGAAGGTCTGGATAAATAATGGGTACCAGATCTTTCACTGTAGCATTATCGTATTGTTTCAAAACATCCAGAACCATTTTTTCACGCATGATGCGGTGCTCGTATAACTCCGTCAGCACTTGATCCGCCTGAGACAATAAATGCCCATGAGCTGGAGCAAGCACCTTAATCCCCAGCCCAGTCAGTTTCTGCAAAGACGACAAGTATTCACCCATAGACCCACCATGATCCGGCGCGATAACCACCGTTGCACCCTGCATCACGTGGTCACCCGTAAACAGCAGCTGCTCTTGCTCCAGTAAATAGCAATGGTGGGGGCTCAAATGACCTGGGGTAGAAAAGACGCGCAGAGAGAAATCACCGAATTCCAGTATTTCACCATCTGCGACCGTGCGATCTGGAACAACGGTTTTATCCAGCTGGGGATTATTAGGATCACAGGCTTCACCAATTAACTCAGCGCCAGTTTCTTGCGCGAGAGGCCAAGCGGCTGGTGAATGATCTTCATGGGTATGAGTAGGAATAATCCAGCGAATTTTTCCCTGCCCCGCTTTAATGATTGCCTTAATATGCTCAGGGTCATTGGGCCCAGGATCAATGACCACTATTTGATCCATCCCCACCAAATAGGTATTCGTACCCTGGCCAGTAAAAGGGCTGGGGTTGTTGGCTGTGACCCGCTGCACCAATGGACTTAGCCTAACGGCCTCGCCATAACAAATATCGAGATAAACCAGGCTGGTGTGCAAATCCGCCACAAATAACTCCTACATCCTGATTAAAAAAAGGCCGATGCAGTTTCCCACATCGGCCTTTTTTAATCATCACTGTTTATCAATAGCGATCACTCAAGAAAATCAGCCATCTTCATTGAGGTTGTCTCAGCTTCATAATCAACACTGTCAAAACCAAAACCAAACAGCTTCAAGAAACCTTCTTGGTAGGCTTTATAGTCCGTAACTTCAAAAAGGTTTTCTTCTGTAACCTGAGGCCAAATGGCTTCGATTTTTGCCTGAGTCTCAGGACGTAATTCCAAGTCATCCACTCGGAAACGATTACTGTCATCCAAACGTGGCGCATCGGTATAGAGGCATTCTGTGAACAGGCGATGAAGCTGCTCAATACAACCTTCATCGGTGCCTTCTTCCTTCATTACCTTGAACATGGTCGATAAATACAAAGGCATAATCGGGATCGCTGAACTGGCCTGAGTGACAACGGCTTTCAGCACTGAAACGTTGGCCTGACCACTCAACCCTTCCAAACTCTTATTGATGGCAGTGGAAGCGCGATCCAAATCTTCTTTCGCCTTACCAATGGT
>JAUVQU010000036.1 GCA_030597965.1 Cellvibrionaceae bacterium | reverse complement strand
GGGTGCTGATTTTTTACGGTGATCTTCACGCACACAAATTAAACGTTGTTGCTCGATATCGACGCACAAATCAGTGTATCGAAAGTTGCCGCCGGGGCTTAATGCCTGAGGCTGGGTATCTTTTTCAGGATCATAGCGATAAATCTGCTGATCCTCTGCTTCTATAAAGTACACCACGCTTTCGGCAATGGTGTAGCTGGCGCCGCCGTATTCATGGGCGCGGGAGCTTACATTGCAGTGTTGGGGTAATACTTCCTCTGGTGCGTTCTTGCTGTTGATCAACTGGCGAACCAGCACACTGCGGCCTTTTTCCTGCGGTCGTCCTTCAATCCAGTAGATGAACTGTTCGTCCAGACATGGCTCGCCGAGGCGCACGGCTGCGCTCACTAGGTCTTGACTGGTGATGGGTGAAGGCCAGCTGCCAAAGGGAAGGATTTGCTTTGATGTGCTCTGATTCATGGTGTTGTTGTGCTTCTTTATGTGAGGCGGGATAGAATAGCGGTAATTATTTATAAATTGATACTTTATAGCCATGACCTGTGACAAATCTTCTGCGCATTCTTTAGCGGCCAATTCGGTTTTGGCTGCGCTCTATGCCTCTCCAGCGGCGGCGGGTTGGGTGATTGCGTACAGTGGAGGTCTGGATTCATCGGTATTGTTACAGGCCGCAAAGCTAGTCGCCGATGAGAGAGGTATTGAGCTTCGGGCGATTCATATTAATCATCAGCTCTCTTCACACGCCGGTGAATGGCAAACCCATTGCCAGCAAGCTTGCGAAGACTTGGGTGTGGCGTTTTCCTGCGTAGCGGTAACGGTGACGAATGAAGGTGAAGGAATTGAAGCGGCGGCACGTAAGGCTCGCTATTCTGTATTTGAGACCCAGTTACAGGTCGGTGAGCAGCTGTTACTCGCGCATCATTTGGATGATCAAGCCGAGACGCTGCTATTACGCTTAATGCGGGGTTCTGGTCCCGCTGGCTTGGCGGCTATGCAGCCCAGCAGATCCTTGGGTGATGGGCAGCTGCAAAGGCCATTTTTGGATATCAGCCGTACCCAGTTGGAAGCTTATGCAAGTGAGTATGATTTGCAGTGGGTGGAGGACGACAGTAATACCTCATTGGCGTTTGATCGCAACTTCCTGCGCCACGAAATTATGCCTAAGTTGGAGTCCCGCTGGCCAGAATTTGCCAGACGCTGGCAGCAGTCAGCCACTTTGTGTGGTGAATCCGCCTTACTGGACGTGCAAATGGGGCAGCAGGATTTACAGAGCTGTGATGAGCGGCAGGAGCGTTGTGGTTGGAGTCTTGATCTTGCCGCATTGCAGTTACTGTCTTCGTTTCGGTTTGGTAATCTGCTGCGTTTCTGGCTGGTTGATCGAGGTTTTTCTGAACCGGAGCAAAAGCACTTGCGACAAGTGCAAACGCAGTTGTTGGAAGGGCGCTCAGACTCTGTGGCAAATGTGTCCTGGGGTAGAGGAGATGAACGTTTAAGTTTGTGCTGTTATCGCGAACGTTTCTATCTGTTGCCGGATTTTTCACCCAGTGATGTTTTGGAACCTGTGCAATGGCGTGTTACAGAGTCTTTGCAGTTGGATGGTTGGGTATTGTCGGCCGAACCGGCCAAAGATGGGGTTGTATTACCCGTTAATGTGGAGGTACGGTTTCGCTCTGGCGGTGAGCGTTGTCGGCCCTATGGGCGAGGCCATAGCCAAAGTTTAAAGAAATTGTTTCAAGAATATGGGGTTGAGCCTTGGCTGCGTCAGTGTTTGCCGCTCATCTGTGTGGGTGGTGAGATTGCCGCTGTGGCGGACTTCTGGGCTTGTTCGGGTTTTACCTCTACGACTGAAACTTCTCTTGAGGGCGCTCAAACTTACCGTTTACGCTGGCAGCACCTCTGATTTAGAGGGCGATATTGGTTTTCAAAGCCATCAATTTTGATTGAGACAAAGGAGGCTTTACGGTAAACTGCCCTCCCTTGTAGAGCTTGTATTCTCCTGCCATTCAAAGATCAACCATTGGGCAGCCAGCCAAGCTAATCTTATAGCGTTCTCAGACTCAGCAAGGTGCTTCATGACCCGATATATTTTCGTTACAGGCGGCGTAGTTTCTTCTTTAGGGAAGGGCATTGCGGCTGCATCTTTAGCGGCGCTGCTTGAAGCCCGTGGCTTGAAAGTCACCATGTTGAAACTTGATCCGTATATCAACGTTGACCCGGGTACCATGAGCCCATTCCAGCACGGTGAAGTGTTTGTAACGGAAGATGGTGCCGAGACCGATTTGGATCTGGGTCACTACGAACGTTTTATTCGTACCAAGATGTCCAAACGCAATAATTTCACCACCGGCCGTGTCTATGAGACCGTGTTGCGCAAAGAGCGTCGCGGCGACTATTTGGGTGGCACCGTTCAGGTTATTCCTCATATTACCGATGAAATTAAACGTCGTGTCATTGCCGGTGCCGAAGGCGCCGATATTGCTTTGATCGAAATTGGTGGCACTGTGGGTGATATTGAGTCCCAGCCATTCTTGGAAGCGGCGCGTCAGCTGAAAGTTGAAGTGGGCAGCGAGAACCTCCTCTGGGTGCATCTGACTCTGGTGCCGTATATTGCTACTGCCGGCGAGACTAAAACCAAGCCGACCCAGCACTCTGTTAAAGAATTACGATCCATTGGTATTCAGCCCGATGTATTGATCTGTCGTTCAGAAAAAGAAGTGGACGTGGATTCTCGTCGCAAGATATCCATGTTTACCAACGTTGAGGAGCGCGCTGTTGTTCCTCTGCCTGATGCTAAAACGATCTACTCCATTCCTGGTCATTTAAAGAAGTATGGCCTCGATCAGATCGTGTTGGATAAGTTTCATATTGAAGCGCCTGAAGCCGACCTGTCCGAATGGGATGCGGTGGTTGATGGCAAGTTGAACCCTGAGCATGAAGTAACCGTTGCCATGGTCGGCAAGTACATGGAGCTGCTCGATGCTTATAAGTCTTTGAACGAAGCATTGGTGCATGCCGGTATTCACGCCAAGACCAAAGTTAACGTTAAGTACATCAACGCGGAAGACGTAGAAACTCAAGGTCTTAGTTTGATCGAAGGCGCCGACGCTATCCTGGTGCCAGGCGGTTTCGGTGAGCGTGGACTGGAAGGCAAGTTGATGGCGGTAAAGTACGCCCGTGAAAATAAGGTGCCTTACTTGGGTATCTGTCTGGGTATGCAATCGGTTGTGATTGAGTTTGCCCGCAATGTATTGGGTTTGGCGGATGCCAACTCGACAGAATTTGATTCAAAAACCACTAATCCGGTGATCGGCTTGATTACCGAGTGGACTACTACCGAAGGTGGTGTAGAAACCCGATCAAACAATTCCGACCTCGGTGGCACCATGCGCCTGGGTAGTCAGGAATGCCATTTGGTTGAGGGCAGTAAGGCTCATGAATTGTATGGTTCTAAGGTTATTAAAGAGCGACACCGGCACCGTTATGAAGTGAATAATAATTATCTGGAGCAGTTGCAACGTGCCGGATTGAAGATCGGTGGTTGGTCTGCCGATGACACTTTGGTTGAAATGGTGGAGATCGAAGATCATCCGTGGTTCGTCGCTTGTCAGTTTCACCCGGAGTTCACTTCGACCCCTCGTGATGGCCATCCTCTGTTTTCGGGCTATATTAAAGCTGCACTAGACAATAAAAAATCTTGAGGCACGTAATAATGGTTCTTTTGCCTAACCACAGAGCAAAAGCCCTGCTTATACAAGCCTCAAGCGGCACTTTGTAGCTCACACTGAGAGTAACAATATTATGACGACTTCAGTACCGGAAAAGTTGATCAAGGTTGGTGACATAGACGTTGCCAATGACAAGCCGTTCACCCTGTTCGCAGGTATGAACGTATTGGAATCCCGTGACATGGCAATGCAGGTGGCAGAAGCCTACGTCACCGTGACTGAGAAGCTGGGCATTCCCTATGTCTTTAAGGCCTCCTTCGATAAAGCCAATCGCTCTTCTGTCCACTCTTATAGAGGGCCGGGTATGGACGAGGGTTTAAAAATTTTTGAAGAAGTAAAACAGACCTTCAATGTGCCTGTTATTACTGATCTGCACGAGATTTACCAGGCACAGCCCGTGGCGGATGTGTGTGATGTGATTCAGTTGCCTGCGTTCTTGGCGCGCCAGACCGATTTGGTTGAAGCGATGGCCAAGACCAATGCGGTGATAAACATTAAAAAACCTCAGTTTATTAGTCCGTCACAAATGCAGAACATTGTTGAAAAATTTGCCGAATGCGGTAATGAACAGGTGATGTTGTGCGAGCGCGGCAGCTGCTTCGGTTACGACAATTTAGTGGTTGATATGCTGGGCTTTCGTACCATGAAGGAAGTCAGTAATAACGCGCCGCTTATTTTTGATGTGACCCACGCATTACAGTGCCGTGATCCAGGCGGTGCCGCGTCTGGCGGCCGCCGCCACCAAGTGGCTGAATTAGGTCGGGCAGGTATGGCCCTGGGTATTGCGGGCTTGTTCCTTGAAGCACACCCGAACCCGGATCAGGCCAAGTGCGATGGCCCCAGTGCATTGCCATTAGACCAGTTAGAGCCGTTCCTGGCTCAGATGAAAGCGGTTGATGATGTCGTTAAATCATTGCCAGCTTTGGATATTAAGTAAAGGGCACCTCTAAAAATGCACTTTGTACGCGAAAATTTTAATTTTTAGAGACACCCTAAATAGATTTTTTATGTTTTGTTTGGAGAGAAACAAGTAATGAGCAAGATTGTTGATGTAAAAGCTTTTGAGATTCTCGATTCTCGCGGTAACCCAACCGTAGAAGCGGATGTGGTATTGGAATCCGGCGTGGTAGGTTCAGCCTGTGCACCTTCTGGCGCGTCAACTGGCTCACGTGAAGCATTGGAGTTGCGTGATGGCGACAAGAGCCGTTACTTGGGTAAGGGTGTATTGAAGGCCGTTGAGCACATTAACACCAGCATCAAGGATTTGTTGGTGGGTATGGACGCTACTGATCAGCGCGCACTGGATCAGAAAATGATCGACGCCGACGGCACCGAAAACAAAGCTACGTTTGGCGCCAATGCTATTCTGGCGGTTTCTCTGGCAGCGGCTAAAGCAGCGGCTATCGCCAAGGGCATGCCTCTGTACGCTCACATCGCTGAGCTGAACGGCACTCCTGGTCAGTACTCAATGCCAGTACCCATGATGAACATCATTAACGGTGGTGAGCACGCTGACAACAACGTCGATATTCAAGAGTTCATGGTACAGCCAGTTTCTGCCAAGAGCTTCTCTGAAGCGCTGCGTGTTGGTGCTGAAATATTCCACTCGCTGAAGAAGGTTCTGAGCGCCAAGGGTTTGAACACCGCCGTGGGCGACGAAGGTGGTTTCGCGCCAAACCTGGCCTCTAACGCCGACGCTCTGGCTGTGATCAAAGAAGCCGTTGCCAACGCTGGTTATGAGCTGGGTACCGATGTAACTCTGGCTCTGGACTGTGCCTCTACCGAGTTCTACAAAGACGGTAAGTACGACATGTCTGGCGAAGGCAAGGTGTTCAGTGCTGAAGGCTTCAGCGACTACCTGGCTGAGTTGTGCGATCAGTACCCAATTATTTCTATCGAAGACGGTCAGGACGAATCTGACTGGGCTGGCTGGAAGTACCAGACTGAAAAGCTGGGCGACCGTGTACAGCTGGTGGGTGACGATCTGTTCGTGACCAACACCAAGATCCTTAAGCGTGGTATCGATGAGAAAATCGGTAATGCAATTTTGATTAAGTTCAACCAAATTGGTTCACTGACCGAAACTCTGGAAGCGATCAAGATGGCGCAAGACGCTGGTTTCGGTGTGGTTATCTCTCACCGCTCAGGCGAAACGGAAGACACCACCATTGCTGATTTGGCGGTAGCGACGGCTGCTGGCCAGATTAAGACCGGTTCACTGTGCCGTTCTGACCGTGTGTCTAAGTACAATCGTCTGCTTCGTATTGAAGCGGAATTGGGTGCAGATGCAGCGCCTTATAAAGGTCGCGCTGAATTCAAATCTTAAAGTGAAATCTTTCGCCAGCGGGGCTGGCTCCTACAGAAATATTGACGTAGGAGCTTGCCCTGCAAGCGAATTAACAGAAAGGCCAGCTCATGCTGGCCTTTCTGTTTGTGATAGCATTGATTTATGTATAAAGCGCTGATTGTTGTACTCGTTCTGTTATTACTTGGCCTCCAGTATCGCCTCTGGGTAGGCGAGAACAGTCTCGCTCATATCAGTCGTTTAGAAAAAGAAATCACTCAACAACAAATCGAAAATAACCGATTAAATGACCGTAACCAAGTATTAGCGGCTGAAGTTAAGGCGCTTAAATCTGGCTTGGATGCCGTGGAAGAGCGTGCCAGAGGAGATCTCGGTATGATCAAAGAAAATGAAACATTTTTTATGGTTATTGAACGCTCTGAAGAAAAATAATTGACCTGAATCCATGCCAAATTCTGACGTAAATACTTCCTTTCCTCGCTATTGGTTAATTGTGCCCGCCGCTGGCGTGGGTGCGCGTATGGGCAGCCTGTTACCAAAGCAGTATCTGCCATTAGCAGGCAAGACCCTTTTGGAGAATACCCTTGAGCGGTTACTGGATCTTCCCGTGTTGGCGGGCTTGGTGTTGGTTGTCAGCCCACAGGATGAGGCCTGGCAGGAGTTTGCCATCGTGCATCACCCCCGTGTCACGGTTGTGACTGGCGGACGTGAACGTTGTAATTCGGTATTGAAAGGTTTGGAGTCGCTGGCAGATGAAGCGCAACCCAGTGATTGGGTACTGGTACATGATGCCGCGAGACCCTGTGTAGCACTTGCCGATATTGAAAACCTTATAGAGGTACTGGCCGGCCATAAGGTGGGTGGCATATTGGGGGTTCCGGTCAGCGATACGCTCAAGCAAGTGAGTGAGTCCGGTGACTGTTGTTATTCAGGTGATTGCCGTGAAATAGAGCGCACCGTGGATCGCTCTGTTTTGTGGCAGGCACAGACACCACAAATGTTTCGTTATGAAGTGTTGTCGCAAGCGTTGGAGAATGCTCTGACGCAAAAGCAGACGATCACAGACGAAGCATCGGCTGTGGAATGGGCAGGCTATACACCGGTGATGGTGGAAGGGCGACGCGACAATATTAAAGTAACCCGGCCAGAGGATTTACCTATGGCTGAGTTGATTTTGCAGCAGCAAATGAGCGAACAGGAAAAGGTTGAAGGATGAGAATTGGTCACGGCTACGACGTCCACGCTTTCGGCGCAGGCGACAAGATTGTTATCGGTGGTGTGGTTATTCCACACGCCCAGGGCTTGGTTGCTCACTCTGACGGCGATGTTTTATTGCATGCACTCTGTGATGCCTTGTTGGGGGCGATTGGTGCGGGTGATATCGGCAAACACTTTCCTGATACCGATGCAGCCTACAAGGGTGCAGACAGCCGAGCGCTTTTGCGAATGGTCTATGCCAAAGTCAAAGCCGCGGGTTATCGATTGGGTAATGCCGATATGACCGTCATTGCCCAAGCACCTAAAATGGCGCCTCATATTGAAGCCATGCGTGCGTTTATCGCAGAAGATTTAAACAGTGATGTGTCACAGGTGAATGTGAAAGCCACCACCACAGAAAAATTAGGTTTTACCGGCAGAAAAGAAGGCATCGCCTGTGAAGCTGTGGTGTTATTAACGGACATTTAAATAGTGGGTGATTCAGGTGCCTTACCAAATCTTTCTGTGTAAGCGGCGACAAGTGCTTCACCGGTTTGGTGGCCATTACTGCCTTTCGCTACTTCTTCTTCTAATACTTTGAAAACCCAAGCCGTCTCGTCGTGGTTAAAGTTTTGAGCTGCATTCTTATCGAAGAGGCCTTCTAGAGAAAGCACAGCACCTACAGCTCCAAACCCACAGCCCTTGCGGAACCAGAACGGTTTTTCTGTAGCTTTTGAGTTGTAACAGAGAATCATGGGGAATAGGCCATGGTGACCATCATCCCAGTCTTCGACAATACGTGCAATTTCTACAAAGTCATTAATGCTCATTGATTAGCTCTCTATCAGAATTACTATGGTGCCTATGATAACCTTCGCTTTTTATAACGTCAGTTAATTTAGTAGAAATATCTATCTATGCCACGAGTCGCTTTTAATTTAAATGATATAACTTCCGAGTGTGAATACGAGGGGGGCGTACATCAGCTAGATGGCTGCAGCTTTGGACTGCGTATTGATGTTCCCGTTGAGCTGTATGATCGATACCCTTTTAATACAACGGCCTATGGATTTTTGCAGCAATTGCGGGACGCTATTTTTGAATATGGCACGATAGAGTTTCCCAGTTTGCCGGTGAACAAAATTAATCACACGCTTTGTCAACGCGCGCCAAAGCAACACACCTACAGTGCCAACCCCTACATGACGGGTAGCTGTCAGCATCTACATCAAGATACGCCGCCACTGGCAACGGCTTTTTGGCTGGATGAACCGCGTCGATATTATGCGACCTGGGTGACATCAATGCAGGCGCTTCAACACTACTACGGTCAGTTGGAGCAAGGTGGCTCTGAGTCGTTTGATGGGGGTCAGTTAGAAGGTATACATCGACAATTGGTGCCGGAGAGTTTAAACAATGGTACTGGATTATTGTTGAATCAAAACCCCGGTTTATTATTGATTGATAACAGTGACAGCCACCGTTTGTACCATGCGCGAACCTGTAATTTCAATGCGATAGACGCTACGCCTAATTACGAAGAAGATGCGGCTATGTACGCCTTTAACGAACAGGGCTTATTGTATTACATAGATCAATTGGATAGCAGAAGAGGGCAGCAGCATCGTTGTCCTGAGGATTTAGCTGAAGTGAAAGCCTTCCTGTCTAGGGAAGGCCGATCGATTTAGAATGCCTAACTTAAATAATAAGAGCTGGTTGTTACGACTGAGGGTTCTGACCGCGTCCAGTGCGTGGGCGCCGCCAGTAACCTGTGATTTTACAGTGAAGCAGGGACAGGAGGCTTCTGGCTTGAAGTTAAATTACTAGTAAAGTGAAAAGTTATGTATATACATGCTTAGGCGTTGCTAAAGACGATCTTATGTATGTAGCTCTGTTTCAGCTCTAAGTTTTCCTTTGTGAGCACCTCCAGCTTTTCTTTTTCGCAGATAGCTAGGTTGATCTTGGTTCCCCAGTCATAAATCCCCACAACCTTGGCTGTGAACCGGTCTTGGGATGTTCCAGTAACCAGTGCTTTAACAAGATAGGAAAAATGGTCATCAAGCCTGAGATGAACAATATTATTTATTTTAACAGAGGCGCTGGTTTCTCCGCTGCGGTTTTCAATCCATCGGTTCATTATACGAGCCTTCTTTTTTGCGATGGGTGTGTGGGTTGTTTTGCTTGGCTCTGGGTACGCAGTCTATGTGTGCTCTTCCAACCCTGGAGCCAAATGACAAGCCTTGCATGTCAGTATAGTCATAAATGGCAAGTATGCAATCTTATAGGTAGGCTGTAAATGGGGTTACAGGCCGGTAATGCCAAGTTCTTGGCACCTGCATTTCATCGTTTACATCTGGTGTTTTACAGAGGGAGTAGAGCTGGAGGGGTTTATTAGTTCATGGATTGGCCGTTAATAGCTGCCAGGAAGCAGCTAATGTATTTACGCTTATAGCCAACTTTGGCTAGACTACGCCTTCATGCAGGCGAGTTACTCTAGTTCGTCTATAGCGTTAACCCGGCTTTCCATCGGCTCGGGCTGTGAGCAACAGGCGTGAATAGCATCCGCAAAAAATACCAAAGGCGAGGACCCAGAAAATCCCTGCCAGCCCTATACCAACGTTGCTGTAAGCAGGAGCCCAGCCAGGAATTATTACACGTATAACAGCCCCCAGTAGTAGTAACGAAAATGCCAGTGACATTGGTTTAGGTGGTTGTAGAGGTCTGCCAGTGTGGCCAAGGCTGACGCGGGATACCATGGAAAGAATCATGCCGCCGATGGTGCCGACGGTAAAGCAGTGCAGTGCAGCACTGGTGTTATTCAGTAAGCCCACTTCCAGTAACAACAAAGCGATCAAACCTAGCGGTAGGAACATATAAGCTAAGTGTAATGACCACAATAGCGGCACAGGCCAAGTGCGCCAAAAGCCCCAACGTAAAAACCGAACAGTATTTGCTATTGAGGCAAATGCCAGCAGAGACACAGTAAAACCATTGGGCAGTTGGTCAAAGCCAGTCAGGCTGCTGATGACGACCAGTAACAGGCTTAATAAGCTGCATAATTCTAACCAGCGTTTCGGTTCTGGCTTGGTGATTTTTATACCCGCGGCCATTAAGCCGTTGGTGGTAAACATCGGCATGACACGCCCACCAATAATAGCAACGATTAAGCTGATGAGTAGCACAGCGGTTTGCAGTGCTTTCATGGCCAACAGCGGGTCATCGGAGATTGCCAGGTGACTGGTGATATTGAGCCCGGACAATACCAGCAATATCGGCACAAACATTAAATTGCGCCAGCGTTTGGCTACAATCACGGGGTAGGCCATGGCCATTGCAGCGGCCAGCAGAAAGCTACTGTCGACGGCAGCAATAATTTCTGCGGGTAAGGTGTCACCAAAGCTGATCAACAGACGTCCGGCCAGCCAAAGGCCAAATAATAACGCTAGAGGTAAACCGCGTAAGCCCGGTACCCCCGTCCAGTTTTGTACGGCGGTTAATAAGAAACCCACAACAATAGCGGCGGCAAAACCGAAAATCATTTCGTGCCCGTGCCACCAGATCACACCGCCGTATGGCACCCAAGCCGTTGGGTTTAGCCACCACCAACTCCACCAGCCAATCGCTAACACTGAAAACAGCGTACCGAAGAGAAAGAAAGGGCGAAACGCGAGACGTAGAATAGGGGCTGGTTGGTCTGTCACCGGTAGATCTCCGTTAATTATTGGCAATGATTCTACACTTAATACGACTGTGTGATTTGATCTCTGTCCATTATGGCTTCTTTTGCTGCTATGGTGACCACGGGTGTTTGCCTTTAAATAATACCTTCTGGCCTAATATAAAAAGTCTGACTACTTACTTATAAAGTTGAACCTTATGTCGAACACTGCCGAACCTGAAATTAGCTCTGTTGCAGAAGAGTCATCTGCTCAGCAGCCTGCTTCAAGCATGAGTTCGGGCGAAATGCTGGCGGCGCTTTGGCAATTTATGAAGCCCTATAAAAAAACACTGGTGGGTGCGGCAGTGGCGCTGGTGTTTACGGCGGGTATTACTTTGTCCATCGGGCAGGGCGTTAAGTTGTTGATTGATGATGGCTTTGTGGGGCATTCCAGTGATGCCCTCACGAATGCGGTGGTGCTTATTATCGGTTTAGCTTTCTTGATGGCGATAGGTACTTACGCGCGTTTTTATCTGGTGTCTTGGTTGGGTGAGCGCGTAGTGGCGGATCTGCGTAGAGCGGTGTTTGATCATATTATTACGTTACACCCCAGTTATTTTGAGACTAATCGTAGCGGCGAGATTATGTCGCGCCTCACTACTGATACAACCTTGTTGCAAAACATTATTGGTTCATCTTTCTCAATGGCGTTGCGCAGTACCTTGACGTTTATAGGTGCGTTGATTTTATTGCTATTCACTAATCTTAAGCTGAGTTTGATTGTATTGGTGGGTGTGCCGCTCGTGC
Organism: Cellvibrionaceae bacterium; assembly: GCA_030597965.1. GTDB lineage: Bacteria > Pseudomonadota > Gammaproteobacteria > Pseudomonadales > Cellvibrionaceae > JAUVQU01. The sequence continues at coordinate 3,764 of JAUVQU010000036.1, read as the reverse complement.
TCTTGCCGATTCTGCTTTATGGCCGCCGTGTGCGGAAGCTGTCTAAAGCAAGCCAGGACTCTATTGCTGATGTGGGTAGCTATGCCGGTGAAATTATTCAGCATATAAAAACCGTGCAAAGTTACACCCGCGAAGATTACGAAAAACAGGCCTTTGGTGCAGAGGTAGAAATAGCATTTAAGGTGGCTAAGAAGCGAGTGCGCCAGCGGGCATTATTGGTTGCCATCGTCATACTGATGATGTTTGGGGCTATCAGTGGTTTGTTGTGGGTAGGCGGCAACGATATGTTGGCAGGGCGTATGAGCGGCGGTGATCTCGCTGCGTTTGTGTTCTACGCCATTATGATGGGCTCTGCCGTGGCAACAGTATCAGAAGTGTATGGTGAGCTGCAGCGTGCTAACGGTGCGACTGAACGGCTAATGGATTTGTTGAGTGTTGAGTCGCTTATTCCTGTTACTGCTGACGGGGTACAGTTTGGCAGCAGTTTGAATAACCCCAAAGCCCAGTTGTCCTTTGAGTCAGTCGATTTTAATTATCCTTCGCGACCTAATCAGCCTGCTGTACGTGGTTTAAATTTGAATATTGAAGAGGGCAAGAGCTTGGCATTGGTGGGTCCTTCCGGTGCGGGTAAATCTACCTTGCTGGAATTACTGCAGCGCTTTTACGATCCACAGGGCGGACGCATTACTCTCGACGGTGTGGATATTCGGGAGTTGGATACCGAGATATTGCGCAAACAATTAGCGGTAGTACCACAACAGCCGGCGCTGTTTACCGCCGATGTTTGGTACAACATTCGCTACGGTAAACCCGGTGCAACCGACGAGGAAGTGATTGCTGCGGCTAAGGCCGCCCATGCCCATGAGTTTATTCAGCAGCTACCGGATGGTTATGGCAGTCATCTGGGTGAGCAGGGTACGCGTTTGTCCGGTGGGCAAAAACAGCGTTTGGCCATTGCGCGTGCGATTCTAAAAGACCCAAAGATTCTGCTGTTGGATGAAGCGACCAGTGCGCTGGATGCTGAGAGTGAATATCACGTGCAACAAGCGCTGGAAACGCTGATGAAAAACCGTACGACGATTATTATTGCCCATCGCTTAGCGACGATTCTGCACGCCGATAGTATTGCAGTGTTGGATCAGGGGCAGTTGGTAGCGCAAGGTAGTCACTCTGAATTAATAGAGGCTTCACCCCTGTATAAACGCTTGGCGGATCTACAGTTTCAAGAAGCGAGAGATGCCTAATCTTTAGTTAACCCTTCTGGGTCCGCCATCGCCATATAATACACTCGTGTGCAGGTTTCTTTGGCTGCCATGTTCCATGCGTAGTGTTATCATCTTGTTGATTAAAAAAATAACACATACCCACGGAAAAAAATCAGTGAACAAGATTTATATCGTTATCAGCTTTTTTGTCATTACGCTCACTGGCTGCGCTTCAGCACCAAAACAAAATACTCAGTGGTATACCCCAAAAGGTGTTTTATCTGATCAGGCAACCGTTGATCGTATAAAAGCCGAGTGTAATTTCGATGAGAATTTATCCGATGCCAAAAGAGAAACGGCTTTGGCCAGGTCAGCTGTGAGAAGGGGCGATGAAAACAGTGCCCAGACTTGGAAGGAAGCGGACAAACATACTCATTCAGCCAGAAGCCTGACTCGTGATGCCTACAATTGCATGGAAATGAGCGGTTTAATATTGCGCGGTGAGGGATATGTTCCAGTAGATCCTGCGGCTACTAAAAAAATCAAAGTGCAAGATTTGGGTGAAGCTTTTTAAAGTTGTATTTATAGATGTATTCCATCTATACTTTTTCAGTGACATTAAATACATAGGAGATTCACATGGGAAACCCCATTCGCAAACTGTCCTCATACGGTATAGCCCTATTACTGTTTATGGGATTTGGCGTTACGATCAGTTCGTATGATCAATCCGAAGTACCATCTTTGCGTATCAGCATTAATCAGGCTCAAGCCTATAACGACCATCGAGGAGAGATTCGACGTGGGATAAGGCGTGAGGTAAGACGCGATGTAAGGCGTACGGTTAGGCGTGTTAATCGCCGGCATCAGTACTACCATGCTTTGCCACGCGGTTGTCACAAAGTATTTTTTAATGGGCTAATGCATCATCGTTGTGGCGGTATTTATTACATGCCTCGATTTGATAATGGTCAGCAAATTTATATCATCATAAATCCGTAATTGGATTACTGTTGTATTGTGAATTGGTTACAAAAGGAAAAAGTTATGAATAACTCGAGTCGAGTTCTTTCCATTCTGGCCGCGTTGGCGATGGTTTTCTTTATCACGGGCTGCGGCTCTTCTGACGAGGCAACAACAGAAGAGGCTAAGCAAGTGGAAGCGGTAGAGGTAGTTGAAGCAGAAGTAGTTGAAGCAGAAGTGGTTGAAGCCGAGACGCCTGAGGCAACAGAATCGATGGACGCTGCTTCTAAATCTCAGCAATTTGACGCTCTCTGTGGGGCAGATGTTGAAAAGTACTGTCCACAGGTGTTACCGGGTGATGGTCGTATAGCGGCATGTCTTTATGCGCACACAGACCTGCTTGAAGATGGTTGTTATGACGTGACTGAGCGTGTGGGTGTTGTTCTTGAGGGTTTATTTGACGCTTTGGAAGATTTTTTCTCCGCCTGTCAGGTTGACCTCGAGCTCTATTGCCCCGATGCTAAAGCTGGCACAGGTGAGCAGGTGTCATGCCTTAGAGAAAATAGTAAAAATATCACCTCGGGTTGTAATGCTGCGCTGCCTGGCTCCGCCAGCCAAATATAAAAATATTGGTAATATTAGTTCGGTTTGAACAATAGGGTGTGTCACATAGTGACACACCCGTTTTTTTGGTTTAAGTTTCTTCCCTGTAAATTAAAGACTCTGCCCGCTGTTTTAACGCAAAGGCCACCGAGTCAAAACCATTTTTTACCCACAGACCCTGTTGCTTCATCACGGTATTGGTCAATAATCCCCAAAAGCTATCGGTGGTGAAATAGGTGCAGGTGTTTTCATCTAATACTGCTATGTACTGATCGCGCAGCGCTTCTAAAATCCAGCGGTATGGCATGGGTGCGCCCCAGCTCAGTTGCTTTTCTATATCTACAACTTTGATATATTCCCGTTGCGTCATTGCCTTGCCGTTTGCTTTAGGCAGGGTCATATCAATAGGACTGCCTATCTTTAAGTTCGACACGGCTTGAACGGTAAAGGGGTTCCACTCGGGGTACTTTTCTAAATCGGTCAGCACTTGCCATACAACGGAGGCTGGTGCATGAATGGTGACTTTTTCTGAAGTGATAATTGCTTTGGCTTGTTTCATTAAAATATCGACTTAACCATCCCACTTACCCCAAGTGCTGTCTTTACCTTTTGATGGTTTGGCCGAAGAGCTTCGCGGAGTTTTGTTTTTAGCGCTGTTCTTTCTCTCACCCTTCGAAGCTCTGGTTTTGTCGTCTTGGGCTCGTTTTTTGGATGCGCCCATATTCCCCGCTTTATTCTTCGGCGTGTAATTCAGAATAGAGATAGGTACTTCTTTTCTGGGCGCGAACTCTTCAAGATCGTTACGGGCAATAATGTGCCCAAGGCGGCTTTCAATGTCGCAGAGTCGTCTAAAATCGTCTTTAGAGACAATCGATACCGCCTCACCACTTGCCCCGGCACGACCGGTGCGGCCAATGCGATGAATGTAGTCATCTGGCTCGTCGGGCAGATCGTAATTCACCACGCGTGAAAGTTCTTCAATATCAATACCGC